>CAMPIL010000057.1 GCA_946886375.1 uncultured Phycisphaerales bacterium | reverse complement strand
AAGCCATTCGTTTGGTGGCACGTTCACCGAACTCAGTCCTCCCGCCAAGGGAAATTCTTCCGGCGCTGAGGCGCGGATTCGCTACACCGATGGATTCGATGTTCCCGCCGTTTCGCCCATGGCAGGCGAAATGCAGGTCACGATCACGATGAAGAATGTGATGTGCGGCACGGAGTTGACGATCGTGCAGGAAGGCGTGCCCGCGGTGATTCCCGTAGAAATGTGCTATCTCGGCTGGCAGGAATCGCTGACGATGCTGACGAATCTCGTTGAGGCGCAGATTCCCGATGACGGCTGAGGCCAATCTCGTCAGGGACACGCGCCCCAGCCGTTGATCACCGCCAACAGATCCGCGACGTTCACGATGTCATCGCCCACGGGCGGACCGGGCGGCGCGATGTCGGCTGGGCAGTTGTTGGGATTTGCACACGCGCCCCAGGCGTTGATCACCGCAAGCATGTCCAGGACGTTGACGGTGTGATCCAGGTTCGCGTCAGGCGTGCAAGGCAGCGTGTAGGTGATGACAAGTTTCGGCCGCAGCGACGTCGATGTGTTTTCCTTGGTGTCGAACCTTTTGGTTGATGCGCTGCTGACTTCATCGCCGCGGAGAATCCAGCCGAAATTGCTCGAAGGCGTGTTCACCCATTGCTGCACGTTGGCGATCATCGTCGCCGAAGTCCAGTTATACAAGCCGTTGGCGTTCACGGATGTTGTGGCGCTTGCGGCGGCGGCGAACTGTCCGCCCTGGGTGGTCCACAGCGTGGTGCTGTAAAATCGGTGCGTCCAGGTTGCGTCGTTGGGAGTCGCCTTGATGCCGTCGCCGCCGTTGTTGGGCGGCAGCGATGTTCCTTCGCCCCAACTGGCCGTGACCCGATGCGCCGTCACGTTGGTCGCGTCGGTGATGCTCATCGACATGTTCAGCGTCAGCGTCACGGCAGTGATCGTGGAGCCCGGCGGTATGCTGGCGACATTGAACCGCAGCAACGCGCGGCGAATGGCGCCGGTGCCGTTCTTGCCCACGAAACAGTGCGGCCCCGCGCCGTTGCTCAGGTCGCCGCCCGAATCGTAAATCGTGACGTCATGCGATGTTCCCAGCGTCACCGTGACGGCTTGTGCGCTGACGCACAGAAGGCCCGCGGCAAGAACCCACAACATGCACGATAAGTGATGCCGAACCGTCACCATTGAGTTTCTGTTCATGATTCACCTTCTCCAGTCGCAGATCATATCGGTTGGGCGGGCGAATCCGCACAACAAAACCTCACCAGGCTGACGGATCCCACAAATAGTAAAACCCCGCGCTCTCGCCCATGAGACTGCCCGTGAGGTTCAACTGCACAAGGTTAATCTGCGAAGCCGCGGCAGGCGTGGGCGTGGGCGCGTGGGCGTAGGGGCTGCCCACGTATTCCAGTTGCCGATGGTACTTCACCATGCGTGCGTTTTTGATGTTCGCGCGGGTCTTGGCGGCCTCAAACGCCTCGCGCAATCCGCCCAGGCGATCGACCAGGCCAAGGTCAAGCGCGTGCCGGCCGGTGACGACGCGGCCATCGGTGATCAATTCGATTTCCTCGGCTTTCAACTGCGGCCGATTTTCTTTGACAACGGAAACGAAGTTGCCGTAGAACTCGTTGACCAATCCCTGGAGCAGTTCGCGATGTTCCGGCGGCATCGGCTCGAAGGGCGAGCCCATCGCCTTGTTGGGGCCTGACGTGATGGCGTCAGCGCGGATGCCGATGCGGCGCATGCCTTCGGAGAAGTTGATGGTCTGGATGATGACGCCGATGGAGCCGGTGACGGTGGTGGGATGTGCGATAATCTCATCGCCGGCGCATGCGACGTAGTATCCGCCGGAGGCGGCGACATCGCTCATCGCCATCACGACTGGCTTGCCGCTGCGTTCGCGGAAATCTTTCACGGCGCGGAAGAGGACATCGGACGCGGTGACGGTTCCGCCGGGCGAATTGATGCGGACGACCACAGCCTTCACTGATTTGTCTTCCTCGGCCTTGAGCAGGGCTTCGATGAAGCGAGAGACAGGGTTTTCGCCGGGCACGAGCACGCCGAAGCGCGGTGCGTCAGCGATCAGGCCCGTGAGATCGATCTGGGCGACCTTGTCTTCGCCGAGTTTGCCGCCTGCCTTGTCATCCATGACGATGGTTTCGGTCAGTTCATCGGTCGAAGGCACGGCGTCGATCACAAGGCGAACGCCGCTGCAACCGGTCATGAGCAAGAGCGCGAACGCAAACACCGCCTGACGCATGCTGAACCTCCTGTTGGGGGCATGATACGACAGGAAGCGGCGGATGGCGCACAAGAGTGAAGTTCACACGATTTGCTGATGTGTGATCGCCAGAGCAGGCGACGGAGAATCGTGGCGCCGCGCGCCAGATTCGGAATCCGATGCAGGCACTTGTCATCCATCCGTACAATCTTCTCCGCATGTCGCGTGTGCAACACATCCCGGTGCTGCTGGAGCAGACGCTGAACGCGCTTGCGCCCCGACCCGGCGATGTGGTGGTCGATTGCACGGTGGGATTGGGCGGACATTCGGCCGCCATCGCTCGATCGATGACTCCCGGAGGCAGGATCATCGGCTTTGATCTGGACTCGGCGAATCTTGCCCGCGCGCAGCAAGTTCTGCATGAAGCAGGCGCAGACTTCGCGCCGGTTCACCGCAGTTTCGTCGCAGCGCCGGACAAGGTCCGCGAACTTAAACTTCGTGCTGACGTTGTGCTTGCTGATTTGGGCTTCAGTTCCAATCAAATGGATGATCCCGAGCGCGGGTTCAGTTTCAGCGCCGATTCGCCGTTGGACATGCGCCTTGATCGTTCCGCGCCGATAACCGCAGCGGACCTTCTTGCGGTGCTCAGCGAGGAAGAATTGGCGGACATCATCTTCCGATATGGCGAGGAACCGCTGGCGCGAAAGATCGCGCGAAAACTTGCACAAAGTCGGCGTCATGAGCCGATTCGTTCCACGGCACGGCTTGCAGAACTGGTCACCGAGGCGTACGGCCCTCGGGCCCGCTCGTCCCGAATGCATCCGGCCACGCGGACCTTCATGGCCCTGCGCATCGCGGTCAACGATGAGCTGGGCGCGCTTCGCAGCCTTCTGGACTCCATTGTCCGCGGCGCCGAAGAAGTCACCCGCGGCGGCTGGCTGAATCCGGGCGCGCGAATTGCGGTGATCAGTTTTCACAGTCTGGAAGATCGGCTCGTCAAGCAAGCCTTTGCCGACATCACCAAGCGCGGCCTGGCGACGACGCTCACCCCCAGGGGCAAGCCCGTCGGACCTTCAGAGGATGAGGTCAAGGTCAACCCCAGATCGCGCTCCGCCAAGTTGAGGGCCGTCAGGATCGGCGACCCGCAACACTGACCCCGGCGATCTTGCCGGAACAACCCTTCAATCGGTCGCCTCGGCGACCACAGCACGGACGCTGAAGACACATGACTCGTGAGAATAAGTTGGCGCTGGTTGTTGGATTCGCCCTGATCCTCTTCGTGGGAATCCTGATCTCTGATCATTTCTCGATCGTTCGAAACCAGAAAGCCGCCGATCTCAGAACCGTGTCGGCCAACAACACGCTGGCGGTGAACGCCGGCGGGGCGAATCTGATCGATCTCACGCCCCGGGAGCAAGGGCCAGCGAATACGCCGGCCCTTTCGCCGACCACGATCGCTCCGAGCAATCCGGGCATCATTGATCCGGTGCAGCCCGAGCAGCGCACGATGATCAGTCCCGAGGGCTACACGCAGCCGCAAGGGGCCGAGGCTTTGTCCCACACCATCACGGCGGACGTCACGCCGGTTTCAGACATGCCCGCCGGATTTGTGCGCACGGCCGAGGAACCCCCCGCCATTCAGGTCAAGGTGAAGCACCACAATGTCCGCGGCGGCGAAACGCTGTTTGCCATCTGCCGCGAATATTATGGCGACACGCAATTGGTGAAGGCGCTGGCCAAGTTCAACGACATGGATGACCCGGCCAGCCTGAAGGTCGGCCGGCGTCTGCGCATCCCCGCTGCGGAGGAACTCGGCGGCAAGCCGGTCGCGCCTGCGACCCAGCAGGCCACGCCGCCGGCAAATCTGCCGATCAAGGTCGTCCCCACCACCTCTGCCGTAGCCGCCAAGACGCCGCCCGCCAAGGTTGCCCGCACCACAACGTACACCGTCAAGCCTGGCGACAGCCTGGCGCAGATCGCCCAGCGATTCCTCGGCTCCAAGAGCAAGTGGAAGAAACTCCACGACATGAACCGCGATGTGCTGCCCGATCCGGATGATCTAAAGGTCGGAATGGTGCTGAAGGTGTTGTGAAGATAGTGGCCCGTGGTCAGTAGTCAGTGCACAGTGGTCAGATGGCGGTGGCCACGATTGATCCCATGTTCGTCAAACTCCTCTTCATCATCATGGTTGTCGGCGCGACGGCGTGTGCCTTGCTCGTGATTCGCCAACAGCGCATTGACACGTTTCATGAGATGTCGGCGGTTCACCAGCGATTGCTCAATCACGAGCGCACGCTCTGGGAACTGCGCAGCGAAATCGCCCAGCGGTGCAGGCCGTCGCAGGTGCGATTGGCGATGAACCAGATCGGCGGCCAGTGGGTTCCCATCCCCTGCTCGCCGCCCTCGCCGGAACAGGCCCAGATCAGACTTGCCAGTCACGTTCGCGCCGGTGAATGAACCGGCGTTGTCATTCACGCACGTATGCCGGAGGTTGGGGATCCAATGACGAAACTCGCCGCGCAGCAAGACGCCAGTGAAACCCGCACATTGCAGGCGGCAACAGCTTTGCGCTGGGGCCGCGTGTATGTCGTGTTGATCATCGGCGTCATGGTCGCCCTGCTCGGCCGCGTCGTGCAGTTGAAGGTCTCACCCGATCCGCGTCTGGCTCCTGCGGTGGGCACGCCCATTTCCAGCCGCGTCGAGGTTACCCGCCGGGGCGACCTTCTGGACCGCGAAGGCCGTGTGATCGCCACCAGCACCGTGGGATATCGCCTGTTCATCGATCCCAAGGCGGTTTCCGATCTCAACACCGTCGCGATCGACTTGGCAGGCGTGCTGAAGACCGATCCCATTCAAATCGACCGCAAACTGAGCCAGCGTCCCGACAGTCGCTACGTCGTCATCGACCAGGAACTTGAGGACTGGCAGACCGATGCGGTTCGCAAGGCAGGCCTCAAGGGCGTGGGACTCGAGCCGCGGCTGATCCGCCACTATCCGCACAACGATCTGGCGGCGGGAATTGTCGGCAAGGTCGGATTCGAGCACACCGGCCAGGGCGGTTTCGAGCGCATCTTCAACGGCGAGATGTTGCCGGTGCTTGGCAAACTGACCTTCCTGCGCGATGTCCGCCGCCAGGCTCTTTGGATTGATCCGCACGACTACGAACCGGGGCGCGATGGCGACGATGTGCGGCTGAGCATTGACCTGGTGATTCAGGAGTTTGCTGAGAAGCGGCTTCGGCAGGCGGTTGAGGAATACAACGCCGGCGGCGGGCGCATGGTGGTGCTGGACTGCGGCACGGGCGAGATTCTCGCGATGACTGACGTGCTGAATCATCGGCCGGGATGGAGCGAACAGATCGAAGACCGGTTCCGCAAGATTCATCCGGCTCTTGGCCGCAACCGCTGCGTGACCGATCCATACGAGCCGGGCTCAACGTTCAAGTCGTTCATCTGGGCCGTCGCAACGGAACTGGGCAAGGCCCATCCCGATGAGGTGCTGCCGCTGCCTGATGGTCCGTGGCGAACGCCGTACGGCCGCGTCATTCGCGAGGCCCATTACTACGGCCCGTCGAGTTGGCGCAAGGTGCTCGTGAAGTCGATGAACGGCGGCATGGCCATGGTTGCTGAACGCATGACGCATCGCGAAATGCAGGATGCGATTCGCCGCTTCGGTTTTGGCCAGAAGACCAACTGCGGCTTGCCAGGCGAATCGGCGGGCATGGTCACGTCGCCCAAGCAGTGGAAGAAATACACGCAGAGTTCCGTGTCGTACGGCCATGAAATCGCGGTGACGCCGCTGCAGATGGTGCGAGCGTTCAGCGCCTTTGCACGCGATGGCACAATGGTTCCCCTTCGCATCACCGCGCGATCTGCGAATGCAGCAGTCAATGCCGCTGCAACGGGCCAACCAACAGTCAAGCGCGTGCTTTCGCCACGCATCGTCGCCATCACACGCGAGGCGATGAAAGGCGTGATGGAGGAAGGATCGGGCCGCCAGGCGCAGTCGGGCAAATTCCAGATCTTCGGCAAGTCCGGCACTGCGCAACTCCCGCGACCCAACGGCAAGGGGTATCACGAGGACCGCTACGTGGCGAGTTTCATCGCGGGCGCTCCCTACGCCGACCCGCGCATCGTCGTGCTTTGCGTGCTTGATGACCCGGACCGTCGCAAGGGGCACTACGGCGGCGCGATCGCGGGACCCGTCGTGCGCGATGTCGTGGATGACACGCTCACCTACCTGGGCGTCATGCCGGATGCGCCAGTAAAGCAAATCGCGCAGGCGGACTAGGTTCATTCAGGACCGGCAAACTGCGATCAGTCCAATTCACCAGCAAGCCACCGGCATGCATTGAGAACGAACTGGCGATTATCAGTGCCCGGGACGTTCATGCCGAACTTCAAGCCGCTGTGATCATCGATCTGTGCGCTGAGCATGGCGGCTTCGCCGGTTACAACGATGCGGCCCTGACCAAAACTCATCGCGAGCGCCTGGCTATGTCCGGCTGCCGATTCATTGCGCGTTTCAAAAGTCGTGGTGGTCGTTCCGCCGCTGGTTTCGGTTTTCGAGGACACCGGCAGAAGGTTGGTTGCCGCAGGTGAGCATATCAACAGCGGCACGGCAGAGTCGGGACCACCCATTGATTGGCCGGTGAATGTGGCAACGGATTTCACTGCTTCGCTTGCGTCTCGGCCTTTCACAATTGGATGGTCACCCAGCATTGCATTCTCAGCGCGGTAAAGGATGGCGCCGGTATCGGCGGTGCCGGTCAGGAGATGCTCGCTGTCTTCGCACCATCCCCCTTTCATGTCGATGTCGAACGCGCGGGCCAGCGTCGCCGCAGCCGCGCCGTAGGGATGATGATCCGCCGCGAGCAGCAGCGATCCGCCGTTGGAAACCCAATCGCGAATCGCCGCGATTTCGCTTTCCGTGAAGGCCGAACTGTCGCGGTGCGGCTCAGGACCGCAGGCGTTCACGATGACCAGAATATCGCAATCCTGCAACGCCTCGCGCGACAACACACCGGCGTGCGATGTGATGCGTGCGCCATCCGCACGCAGCAGGTTGCGAAACGGCGCAAAGCGGCCGTTGAGGGAATGCGTATTGTTGTGGCCGTGATCGAAGAGCACGCGCGGGTGCGTGGCCAAGACGGGCGCGCTCACGGATGTGTCAAATGACAGATCGGCGCCGCGTTCACGCCACGGCGCCATGACCAACATGCCGCCACCGAGCGCCGCGAACGCGATAAGCAACGCACTGAGGATGATTTTCCTGATGCGGCCACGCATATCACCATCATTTGGAATTCTCTCGCGATTCTTGCACCCTAAACAATGGTTGCATCACCCGGTGCGCCCGTACTGCTCCAAATCGTACTGCTTGATTTTCTTGTAAAGAGTGGTTCGGTTGATATCCAACTGTTCCGCCGTCTTCAGCCGATTCCAGTTGTTGGCCTGGAGCGCGGCCAAAATGATCTGTTTTTCCGGCTCCTCCAACGCCTTGTGCAGCGGCATGGGGACATACGGCGAATCGGTCTGGAACGGAGACTTCAATCCTGAGGACATCTGGCGCGGCGCGTGCTGGATCACCTGCTCGGGCAGATCAGGCACATCGATTCGCGGGGAGCGCGTCAGCACCACCGCACGCTCCACGATGTTCTCCAATTCGCGCACGTTGCCGGGGAAGCCGTACGCGCAAAGCGCGGCCATTGCCTGGTCCGTGAACGCCACAACCTGCTTGCCGGCCTCCTTCGATTTGGCTTCGCGAAAATGATCGGCCAGCGCGGAAATGTCGCTCATGCGCTCGCGCAGCGGCGGCAGTTGAATGGAAACGACATTGATGCGGTAGTACAAATCCTGGCGAAAATTGCCGCGTGCAACCAGTTCCTCAAGCGGTTGATTGCTGGCAAGTATCACTCGCACATCCACCTCAACCGACTGATCCGAACCGACCGGATCGAACATCCGCTCCTGCAGCACGCGCAGCAGTTTCAGTTGCATGGCGGGCGAAGCGGAGTTGATCTCGTCCAGAAACAGCGTGCCGGTGTGGGCCGCGAGGAAGCGGCCTGCCTTGTTCACGTGCGCGCCGGTGAACGCCCCCTTGACGTGGCCGAACAATTCAGACTCAAGCAACGTTTCGGGAATCGACCCGCACGAGATTTCGACGAACGGCCGGTCGGCGCGCGGAGAATTGCGGTGAATGGCTCTCGCGATCAGCGACTTTCCTGTGCCTGACTCGCCGCACATGAGCACCGTGGTCTTGCTCGGCGCGACCGCCTGTATGACGTCGTAGATGCGCCGCATGCGCGCATCAGAACCAATGATGTTGTTCAACCCATCTCGCTGATACAGTTGATTGCGAAGATTGGAGTTCTCTGCAAGCAACGCCTGCTGACGCACCGCCTTTTCCACCGTCAGTCGCAGTTCATCATCGACCAGCGGCTTGGTCAGGTAGTCGACTGCACCGTGGCGAATAGCCTTCACCGCGGCTTCGATCGTGCCGTAGCCGGTGATGATGATCGGCACAACGTTGGGATGCGATTGGCGCAACGACTTGATCAGATCAAGCCCGTTCATTCCCGGCATGGCCATGTCTGCGATGAGCACTTCAAACGGGCGCGGCGATGCCGCCGCTTTGCCGTGACCGACCTGCTCCGCGTCCTGCAGCAGTTCCAGGGCCTTCTCGCCGCTGGTCGCGAACGAGGCGTCGTAGCCCACTTCGACGAGGTATTGCGCGATGGATTCGGCGACGATCACGTCATCATCCACCACAAGCACTCGGTGGGACTGCTCAGCCATGTTGCACCATGTTTCGCAATGGAAGCACGACTTGAAGCACAGCCCCCGCCCCGAATGGAACGTTCGTCAGACGGATTTCACCCTCAAGCGTGGCGACGATGCGGCCGGCCAGGTCCAATCCGAAACCGTGGCCGCCCGGCTTGCGCGTGCGGCGATGCGAATCCGGCATTGCACCGGGACCGTTGTCGCAGATTACGATCATCAGTTCTTCCTGCGCGTTCACAACGATCGAGAGTTCAACACGACGGTTGGCCGCTGGGCCAGTCGCACAAGATTCGATGGCGTTGCGCAGTCCGTTCAAGATGACCGGGCCCAGCGTCCGCGCCGGCAGCGATGCAGCGCGCGGCGTGAGGTCCACGTGCATGGCGACGTTGTGTTCGTCCGCCAGGGGAGTAAGTGTTGCGATGATTTGCTGCACCTGACGCCCGATCGCTTCATCGACCTGAAACAGGTTCAATGTGGCTTCTGACGCATCCATCGCCCGATGCAGCAATGAGGAGATTTGCCGCAGCGCATCTTGTGCGGCCTGCAGTCGCTCATCCACATTGGAGTCGCGTGCGTCATCGGCTGGCCTTGACAGTCGCAGCGACCGTTGGGCCAGCGAAATCGACCGCATGGAGCCATCGAGCAGCGAGTTCAATTCGTGCGCGACATGTGCAATGGACAACTCGCCGGCGGGCGCTTCGGCGTGCGATTCACGCAATTCCCGGTGAGCCAGATCGATCGGGCGCATGGCACGCTAAAGATCGACCCCCGCACAGGCCTGCTGAAGGCACATGTTGATTTTTCGCGACATCGTTTGCGGACCAGCCGGCACCAGCAGTCCGGTTCTACCGTTCTTATCCCCAAACCATCCAGCGGCACCACCAAACTTTGCCCATTTTAACACGCCAGAGGCGTTTCTGAGAGTTTTGCGATCTAGGCATTTGCGTTGACCGCTTCGCGCGGTACTCTGATTGGACAGCGGTTTTCCACGCGTGGCCGAGGAGGAGAGGTCATGCACGGAAGCCGCTTTTTTATGCGCGTCTCCTGACCCACAATCGTCACCGAAACGCCACGGGACGGTCGGAGAGTCCTGTAATCTCCTTGATCATGGTCATCACAACAAAGCCGGCGACGGCAAATGCGCCGATCCAGGCCGCCTCGGCGTACAGGCCCAGGGCCATCAGCCACGCCGCGCCGTAGAGCGCCTGCCACATCGCTCCGTATCGCTTGAGTTTCTCGGCGGCGGCTTTGCCCGTTACGCCGGTGGCCTTCCACCAACCCACTACGGCGAACGCGAGGACGGCCATGATCGGATAGATCGCTCCGAGCACGCTGGTGTCGTCGGGCCACAGCCCTTCGCCTTGCGAGGCGCCCGCGTACAGAAGAATCATCGAGCAGATGATCCAGCCGATGACGCTGGACACAATCGCGCGGGTCCGCAGCCGCGGACGTTTGTCTTCCAGATGATGAACGATCGCTGCAATCACCATCGCGTGAGTCATCACGAGCCAGATTGGCCACGTGAACGCAAGTTGAAAATTCGGAATGAGCATGTGCGCCGCGTGAATGAGCCCGACGGCGATCAATCCAACGGCCGGGATGTACTTGCCCGCGGCGTTGTAGAACAGGATGCTCGTCGCGGTCAACAGCGTCATGCCCACCGCGCCCATGCTCGGTTCACGCGCACCCAGATTGCCAAGACTCAGCATGAGCCCGCCAAGCATGGCGACGATCAACGCGCCCACCGTGACGACGATCGCCTGCCCGTAGCGGATCCGCCCGGCAGGAATCGGTCGTTCCGGGCTGAACGCCGAGTCGTGTCTCGCGTCCAGCACATCATTGAGCGATGCGCCGTAGGCAAACAGCCCCACCGCCACCGTGGCGCCGGCCAACAGCGCCAGCGGCAGCGACATGCCGTGCACCGGCATATACACGTATTCGTTGTGCGCCTGCGTCAACAGGATCACAAACCACAGATCGCTCACTGCCCCGAACGCCATCGTCAGGCGCGTCAGTTGGATCGCCGTGATCATTCGCAGCGCAATGCGTCGCACGGATTCATCGTAGCATTCCAGCGTGCTTGATACATCGCGTCCCCGCCCGCCTCGTTGATCCGGTCGCGCTGCACCCGTACCATGCTCACCTTCATCCAGACGCGCCCTGCACATGCACGAAAAGAATGACTCAAATCTCGACGCCTCGGGCCTGTGCATCGGCTTGGCCGTCAGCAGGTACCACGCGGAAATCACCGAATCATTGCGTCGCGCCGCGGTGGCGGTGTTCATTGCAGGCGGCGGCAACAAGGCGAATCTGCAGAGCGTCTGCACGCCCGGCACATTTGAGTTGACGGCCATCTGCCGCGCCTTGGCGATGCGGACCACCCGCGCCGGTCGGCCGGCCCTGCATGCGATTGTTGCACTGGGGTGCGTAATCACCGGCGAAACCACGCACGATCAATACATCTCTCATTCCGTCACCGAGGGTCTGACAGCCATTACGGTCGCCACCGGCATGCCGATTGCATTTGGCGTCTTGACGTGCCAGAACCTGGAACAGGCCAAAGCGCGGTCCAGCAGCGCGCCGGGTGGTGCAAACAAGGGCGCGGAAGCCATGATCGCGGCCATTCATGCTGCACGCGCAATTCGCGCCATCGAAGACTCACGGGAGTACTGCTGACGTGTCCAACTCACGCGACATCCGCCGCTGCGCAATCCAGGCGTTGTACCAGTTCGACGCCGGCAACGCCGATGCGCCGGAAGTGGTGCGGGCATCACTGGATGAATCACCCGGCGACGAATCGGTTCACGAACTTGGTTTTGAGTTGAGCCGCAAAGCGTGGGATGTTCGCAAGGACGCCGACGCCGCGGTCGCTGCGCTCGCACCGGAATGGCCGACGCATCGGCAACCGGTGGTCGATCGCAGCATTCTTCGCCTGGCGTATTACGAAATGCATTCGGGCAAGGCTCCGCCGAAGGTCGCCATCAACGAAGCGGTCGAACTGGCCAAAGAATTCAGCACGGAAAAATCGCCGACGTTCATCAACGGCGTGCTGGACAAGATTTACAAGGCGATGCAGGCATCCGCCTCGCCATCCGGCGATCAGTAACCGCGACATCGGATTGACATGGGACTCTTCCGCTCCACAGTATCCGCAATTCGCAAGGGTCTGTCCCGCACACGCGAGGTTCTCACCACCGATGTGCGGACGCTCTTGCGCGGTCAGTGGCTGACCGAT
The DNA here is from genome assembly GCA_946886375.1 of uncultured Phycisphaerales bacterium. The sequence goes on along the minus strand of CAMPIL010000057.1, from coordinate 1,232 downwards.
GACATGATCAACCAACTGGAGCGCATGCTCATCACGGCCGATGTAGGCGTGAAAGCGACCAACGCCGCGATCGATGAACTCCGCCGCGCATATCGCGAGGGGCGCGTCAAGCGCGGCGATGAAGCCATCGATCTGTTGCGCGATCAACTCAAATCGCATTGGGTGAACGTGGAGCGTGGTCTGGCGATTTCGCCCAACAAGCCCACGGTCATCCTGGTGGTCGGCATCAACGGCGCGGGAAAGACCACCAGCGTGGCGAAGATTGCCAAGTCACTGCGCGATGAGGGCCGAACGGTTTTGCTCGCCGCAGCCGACACGTTTCGTGCCGGTGCGGTTGCGCAACTTGAAATCTGGGCTCAGCGGCTGGGAGTGGACATCGTCAAGGGAAAGGCCGGCGCGGATCCTGCCTCAGTTGCCTTTGATGCTGCGGAAGCCGCGGCGGCGCGTGGCGTGGATGTGCTGCTGATCGACACGGCCGGCCGCCTGCACACGCAGGAAAACCTCATGCGCCAACTTTCGAAGATTCGCGACGTGGTGGCCCGCAAGATTCCCGGCGCGCCGCATGAGGTCATGCTTGTGCTCGACGCGACCAGCGGCCAGAACGCCATCGCCCAGGCCGAAATCTTCAAGCGCGCCATCGACGTCACCGGCATTTTTCTGGCGAAACTCGACGGCACCGCCAAGGGCGGCATCGTCATCGCCATTCGCGATGCGCTCAACGTGCCCGTCAAACTCGTGGGCGTTGGCGAAACACCCGAAGATGTTGAACCCTTCAATCCGGACGAGTTCATCGACGCCATGTTCGCTGCTTGACGTTCTCCCGCCTACTCATCGCAAAGAAAAAGCCCCGCACGATCGTGCGGGGCTTTTCTTTCGAATGACGTGCGTTGCGAATTCGGTTCAATTCCACCCGTGGAGCACCGCGAGCATGTCGTTCACGTTCACCGTGCCGTTGTGGTCAACGTCTGATGGACACGAGTTTGGATTCGCACACGTGCCCCATGCCCCGAGGACGGCGAGAAGGTCGTCCACATCAACACTGCCGTCGCTGGTAATGTCGCCAACGATCACTGGCGGCACGGAATTGGTTTCAACCGCGCCCACCGTCATCGCGCCGGTGGTCGGCCGAGCGTTGCCATAGTAGTCCAGGCGCACACCGGCCATCTGCACACCGATATTCGCACTGAACTGTGGCACGTACTGGCTGTTGAGGTCTGCGGTGCTGAAGGAGC
>CAMPIL010000056.1 GCA_946886375.1 uncultured Phycisphaerales bacterium | reverse complement strand
CTTGGTGAGGGTTCGCAAGCCAAGGTAGACCTTGGGCCGGACCTTACCGGCGAGCGCCAAGGCCCGATCGAAATCGGCCTGACCAACGCGGTTCAGTCAGCCGTGAACCAGAATCTGGCTATTCAGGCTTCTCGCCTGCAACCGCAGATTACCGCCGAGCAAGTCATCCAGGCCGAAGCGGTCTTCGATGCCGTGTTGTTCGCCAACGCAGACATGGCGTGGATCGACGAACCGCAGGCGGTTCCGGTGCTGCTGGGCAATCTACTGGGCACGCCATTCAATCGCGCTCAAGATTATCGATTTGAGACGGGCGTTCGCAAGCAGTTTTCGCCGGGCACGGAATTGTTCGTTTCGACCGACCTGACGCGATTTCGCAATCTCTCGCCGGGCATCACCTTTTTCCCTGACCCTGCCTACACCGCTGCGGTGCGCGCCGGCGTGAACCAGCCACTGTTGCGCGGCTTTGGGTCGGACTACAACACCGCCACGATTCGCATCGCGCGGAATGAGCAGCGTCGCACTTCGCGACAACTGGAAGTCGATCTGCAGCAGATCGTGCAGCAGACGGAAAACGCCTATTGGGATCTGCACACAGCCTGGGGCCAACTGGCCATTGCGCAGTGGCTGGTGGATGTGGGGGTGAAGGTGCGGCAGGTTCTGGAGGCCCGACAGGACGTCGACGCCACGCCGGCGCAATACTCCGACGCCGTGGCGCGCATCAAGCAGAGACAGGCTGATGTGATTCGCGCCCAGCGGCAGGTGCGTGCCGCATCCGATGCGCTCAAGCAGTTGATGAACGATCCGCAAATACCGGTTTCATCCGAAGCGGTGCTGCGCCCGGCGGATGCTCCGCTGGAGTCGCCCGTGGCGGTCAGTCTGCGTGAGGCGGTTCTGGCGGCGGCGGAACACCGGCCCGAGATTCAGCAGGCCGCGCTGGATATCGAAGACGCTTCAATCAGGCAATCGGTTGCCAGCAACGAACGGCTGCCGCTGCTGAACCTCTCAGCCCAAGCCGCGTTCTACGGCCTTGATGATGAAATCGGCGGGGCATACAGCAACGCAAACGATGGCGACTTCATCGATTACCTGCTGGGACTTGCATTCGAATGGCCGCTGGGCAATCGCGCTGCGGATGCGGGCTATCGAGCCGCGCGCCTGCAGCGGTCAGCCGCAACCCTGAACTATCAGCGCACGGTGCAATCGGTGGTGCTTGAGGTGAAGAACGCGCTGCGCGACATGGTGACAAACGTGGAGTTGATCCGGGCGACGCGGTCGTTTCGCGTGGCCCAGGCAGAGAACCTGCGCACGCTTGAGGTGGAAAAGGAATTCATCGCCGCGTTGACGCCCGAGTTCCTGAACCTGGAATTCATGCGTCAGGAAACGCTGGCACAGGCCCGTTTGCAGGAGGTGCGCGCACTGGCGGACTTCAACAAATCGCTCGCGGCGCTGTATCGAACCATGGGCACCGGCTTGCGGATGAGGCAGATTCATCTTGAGGTGATTGAAGACGGGAATGAGTTTCGTGATTAGTGTTCCGGAGTGCAGGGGCTTGGCGATCGAAAATGAGAAATGTCGCGCCTCGCGTTGTTGATCTGAATTGATGCCGTTTGCGGTTTCTTTGCGCACGCATGCCACGTATTGCCGCTCCAACTGAAGACATGATTGCCCTGGCCGTGTCGCGGCTGCGCTCGGGCAACGTTGTCGCGTTCGCCACCGAAACCGTGTACGGCCTGGGCGCGGACACGTTCAACCCAGCCGCGCTTGAACGGATTTACCAGATCAAGGGTCGGCCGTTCAACAATCCTCTTATTGCACATGTGCTGGATTGGGATCAAGCCCGGTTGGTGTGCGATGTTTCCGCGGCAGGCGAATCGCGTTTTGCTTCCTTTGATACCGCCAAGGAACTGGCTTCGCGGTTCTGGCCGGGGCCGCTGACGTTGGTATTGCCCAAGGCTCCGCGAGTTCCGCCACAGGCCACCGCCGGATTGGCAACCATCGCGGTGCGGGCGCCGGCTCATCCGGTCGCGCGAAAATTGCTCCAGGCCTTCAGCGGGCCGATCTCGGCTCCTTCAGCAAATCGATCGGGCCACGTTTCGCCCACGCGGGCTCAGCACGTTGCGGAGGATTTCGCCGATGCGGATGACCTGTTGATCCTGGATGGCGGGGCGAGCGATGTGGGCATCGAGTCGACGGTGCTGGACCTGACTGCGACGCCTCCGCGCATCCTCCGCCCCGGCGCGATCACTGCTGAGCGACTTCGTGAAACGCTGGGCGAAGTGCAGTCGCCGCACCTTCAAACTCAGACAGCCAGCCCCGGCACTGCATCGCAACACTACGCGCCGCACACGCCTGCGGAACTCGTGACAACATCTGAGATTCAGGATCGCCTGCGGCAGAGCCAGCAACCCTTGGCCGTGCTGACGTTTGATGCGAGCCAAGTCGCATCGCCGCACAAGGCGATTGAGATGCCGCGCGATGCCGAGGAGTATGCCCGGGCGCTCTACGGCGCATTGCGCGAAGCCGATGCGTTGGGTTGCGAGCGAATGATTATCGAATCACCGCCTCAGGAAGCCGACCTGTGGCGGGCGATCACCGACCGCCTGCGCCGCGCCGCCCGCCCGCAGTAGCCGCTCTCGTGAACGAGTGGGAGCGACGGCGAAACAGGTGAGTGTTCTGTCTTATCCTCTCCGGCACAGCGGACAACACGCGATGGTCGCTCGCCTTCGCGCCGATAGGATTCTCTCCGGATGAACACACGTTCTGATCGGCTCAGAACACGTTCTGAACGGCGCAGAACGTGTTCTGAACGGCCTGAAACGTGCTCTGAATGGCTCAGAAAGTGCTCTGAGACGGCCAGAACACGTTCTGGACGGTTCAGAAAGTGTTCTGAACGACTTGGAGAGTGTTCTGAGCGACTCAGAACGTGTTCTGGACGATTCAGAACGTGTTCTGCGCCAATCAGAACGTCTGATGATCTGCGTGGAACGCGCATTTCGCGGCGCGGAACACGGATTTCGCGGCACGGGACACGCAATTTATGAGACGCGCGACAAATACGACGGGGATAAATAGGGACAGGACAAATAGGGGAGAGTCACTTATTTCCTGGCGCACTCGAATGAGACTCATGCAGCGATTCGTTCGACTCATGCGGTTGCGTCTCCGCGGGCTGACTGGCGGCGGGCTGCGTTGCCGCCGGTTGAGTTGCGGGTTGCTCCTCAGGTTCTGGCGGGCGCTTTCCCGTGTAGATGACGATGTCGGCCCGGCCGCGATCCTCGTCTCGCAATTCATTCACTTCATCCCGCTGCATGGAGACGACCAGGATCTTCACGCCGGGCAGACGCGGCCGCACCTGCTGCACCGTCCCGCCATTGAAATCGCTGTGAAACTGGCCGATCGCGTGCACGACTTTCACAGCGCCGGCACGTTTTGCCTCGGCGATGGATGCGCCCATGGTGGCGTCCCAAAGCAGTTGGCTGCGGAAGCCGGATTGGAGCCGATTGGCTTTGGCTTCATCGGGTTCCGACGATTGTTCGGGCGCGGTCGCAGCGGATGCGGTCGTCGTGTGATCTGCATCGTCCATTAAGTCAAAGAACCGCTGGCGGTAACCATCATCACTCAGCCGTTTGGGCAGGTCGAACAGCGAGCGTCGCTGTGCAGGCAGATCGCGGAGGTGTTGGTACCCCGCGGTTCGCGCCAAGCGCACGTAGCGCCGCGGCGCGTTGGCGGCAACAACGTGGCCGCCAGCGTCCTTGGCAGCGTCGATCATCGGCTGGTACCAGTTGTTCCAACTGTCCTCGCCTGCCCAACTTTCGGAAAACGTAAGTTTGGCGAGTGTGGCCGCGTCGATGATGCCTTCCATGTAATCATCCACCAGCGGCTGCTCATCGCGCTCGAGCATCTCCATGCTGACCGCAGAGCGCGGCCAGCGGGCCATGACGTCCTGCACCACGGCCAGTTGCACGGCGTGGCCGACCGCATCATCGTGCTGCTCGCCCAGGATGATCACATCCGCCCACGCGGCCGCGTCGAGCACATCATTCCAGACGATCGGCTGGCCTTCGCCCGTGAACATGGTCAACGAGCGAGCATTCTCTGCCGTCGGCGATTGCACATTGAGTGCGGTCCGCGCGATCGGCGGATGCGCCGCGAAATAATTCCGCCGCGCACACCCGCCCAGCGAGACGATGATCGCGCACGCAAATGAAATCGTCCGCTTGCTCATGGTTGTGGTCCGTGGGATTTGATGACGGTAAACACCGCGCCGGCCCGGCCAACGGTGTGAACGACGGGATCATCGACGAAACCTTTTTGATCGTACCCAAACCGCGTAGAGGCAATGTAATAGTCCACGATCGGCGGCAGAGTGCGATGACGAGGGTCGGGGTGGTACATTTCGATCTGCACGTTGGAAGCGCAGTCGTTGCCCGCTGCCGGGTAGATGTATTGCGGCCCGGCGACGAGCACGCGTGTCGTGTGCTCCGGGCGCTTGGCGACCTGCGTGTTCACCCAGTGAATCGCTTCGCGGTAACTGGCGACCCAATAGTCAGTTTCATATTTTCCGCTCGCGCCCGCCACGCCGCCCACCAGTTCGTTGTAGTAAGTGCTTTGATATGGATGCAGGCGCACAAGGTCGATGACCGGCCAGAGCATCACGGCCGTCATCGCGGCGCCCGCGGCAAACCGCAGCCAGCGTCGTTGCGGCCACTTGACAATCGCGGTAACCCCAATTCCTGCGAACGCCGCGATGGCAGGAAGCACAAACATGAAATGCCGGATGCCGTCGTACACCGCCGGTCGCTGAATGATGAACATCGCCAGCGGAGCCGCGAGCCACAGTTGCAGGACTCCGCACATCAACGCACAGCGGCTGCCTGAGTCGCGGAACTGCTCGCGAACCGAAGCCGCCACTCCCAGCAGCGCCAGGCCCAGGATCGGCAGGGGAGTAGTGATCAGCAGCATCTTGGGCAGGTAGTGCCAGGGCAGGCTGCTGCTGGAAATCGACTGGCCTTCAAACAGCACCGGTATGTTGCGGCGGTAGTTCATGGAGTACTGAATCGCGCGGATCGGATGCATCAGCGGATCACTGTGCGCCCACGACCAAGGCAGAACCATGATGATCCAACCGATGACAAGGATGACCGCGAACTTGATGAGTGCATCGAGCAGGCTCGTCACGCCGCTGCGAAAGACATCCATGCCTTCACCGCTCCGTTGCGCCAGCAGCGAAATGCCGGCCAGATAGATCGCCAGCAGCGGCAACCCGCCAGGGCGCACGCACAGGGCAACTCCAAGCGCAACGCCGCAGACGATCACCCGACGCCACTGCAGAGTCGGCGATTGCGCCAGCCACAGCGCCGCAGCCATGAACCCGATGACTGCGATCGCAAACGGTGGATCCTTGGAATTGTTGAAACAGTGGCCGAAGAAACCCGGCATCACGATCAGCGCGAGAGTGGCGAACGCGGCCAACGCTGCTCCGCCAACTTTGCCGAGCAACGCGTGCATTGCGGGAATCGCCAGCAGCGCAAGCAGGCCGAAGAAGAGGTGGCGGACGTTGTACAGTTCCCGCTCATCGGGGCCGTGGATCGCGGCGGGAATCATCTCAAGCAGCGGCCCGTAATAGGTGAAGCCGAAAGTTCGGGTGAGGAAGTCCTGCGTTTCGGGGGGCAGTGGCCGATGCAGCAGTTTGTCGAGCGAAAGGCGACCGTAGTAGGCTTGGGCGCCTTCATCCCAGGTGACGCCATAGTCGCGCCATGTTGCAAGGACGATCACCATCCCCACGACACATGCGATGGTGGCCCAGAGCCATCCGTGGCAGGCCGCGCGAACACCGGAAACATCGCCCTTGGGCGAAGCAGCGAAAATCATGGCATCAGAATAGCACTCACGCGCATCGATGCGTGTGGACAGATTGCTGCCCAACAGCAGCCGCTCGCTGGCGAATCTGACGAACGGCGATTTGGTATCAGGTTTGATGTGGTCAATCGGTCCCGCGCTCGCGCGAGAACGGGTCAAGAGCCTGCTGGATTTTCGGCGAATTTCTTTGCAAAAGAGCCATGTGGGGAGTACGTTTCTGACTGCGCGGTCCAGTGACCCGCAGGCTGTCGCGCGCCTTCCCAGATTGTCATTGCACCCTCGCGAAACAGGTAAAGGTAAACATGCACAGTTTGAAACTCGCCTTCGTCGGATTGCTGGCCACTGTATCAACCCTTCTTGTGGCGTCCCCGCAGAGCGGCGCCCAGGCCCCTGCTGATCAAAGTCCCGCATCCAACGAGATGTCCACCGCGCTTGATGCCCTGTCCAAGCAGGAACTTCTGGCGCAAACTCTTCCAGGCGCGAGAATTGGCACGTGGCGCGGCGGCACGAGCGTGTACGGACCGGCGTTCAGTCACGGCGCGACCGCCAAGGCCTCGGCCGAAGCGTTCCGCCGGACGGCCCTTCCGCTACTGGGCATTGCCGCCGAGGAAGTCGCGCCGTTTGCGTCGTTCATTCCGCAGGACAATCCCGGCGGCAACTCGCTGGGTCTCATGTACAACAAGCAGACGGGCACGTACAAGTTCACGGCTCAGTACTACACGCAGGTGCGCGATGGCCTAGAGGTGTATGGCTCGCGCATGACGGTGCTGACGCGCAACCAGGCGAACAATCCGCTGGTGCTGGCGAAGTTGCATCTTCGCGAACTGGGCGCGTTCCGCGTCAACCGGGCGCAGCTGAACAGGCCGAATCTCGCTGCCGCCCTGGCCTCGGCCCGCGCGGCGCTTGGGAATGAAGCGGTCATTGTCGGCCAGCCGCGGGCGGTCATCTGGGCTGGAGTGGAAGAGATGGTCGTGAAGCCTGCCGTCGCGCTGGAGTTCGTCGTTGAAGCCGACAACCCGGCCCAACAGACCTACAAGGCGCAGCGATTGCTCACCGACATTGCCACCGGCGCGATTCTGCATCAGGAAGATCTGCTTCACGATGTTGATGTGACGGGCAACGTCAGCGGGCGGGCCACCACCGGCAACGGCGCGGACACCTGTTTTCCCACGCAGATCATGCCCATGCCGTATGCCCGCGTCGGGATTGCAGGCAATTTCGTCTTCGCGGACGTCAGCGGCAACTTCACGATTCCCAACGCCGGCTCCAGCCCGGTGGTGGTGGATTCCGAAGTGCGCGGACAATACTTCCGCGTGATCAACACGACCACGCCGGGCGGCGGCAACACCGTCATGTCGCAGAACGTGACCCCGCCGGGACCGGCGAATTTTCTGTACAACGATCCGGACGTGGCGGGCAACCCGGGCCAGTACAAGCGGGCCGAAGTCAACGCGTACATTCATGCCAACGTCGTGCGCGATTACCTGCTGCAACACCACCCGACGTTTCCGACCATTTCCAACGAAGTCAATTTTCCGGTCAATGTCAACCTCTCGCAGACCTGCAACGCGTTCTACAGCTCGTTGGATCAGACGATCAACTTTTATAACGCCGGCGCGACGTGCTCCAACACCGCCAACTCCACCGTCGTGCATCACGAGTACGGTCATCGCATCGTGAACGCCGCCGGCAGCGGACAGGGGGCATACGGCGAAGGGTTCGGCGACACCATGGGCGTGTTGATCTCCGACTCGCCCTGTCTGGGCGACGGCTTCCACGCCTGCGGCGACTGCCTGCGCACCGCGGACAACAACTGCCAGTACCAGACTTCAAACTGTTCAAGTTGCGGCAGCGGAATCCACGCCTGCGGCCAGTTGTTCTCCGGCTGCGTGTGGAGCACGCGCAATAACCTGGCCATTACACATCCGGGCACTTATCGCGAAATTCTCAGCAATTTGATGATCAACAGCGTGCTGGTGCACAGCGGCAGTTCGATCACGCCCCAGATCACCATCGACGTGCTGACGCTGGACGACAACGATGGCAACATCGAAAACGGCACGCCGCACTACCACCAGATCAACAACGGCTTCACCGATCACAACATGCCTGGACCGCCGCTGATCGTGGGCCTCAGCATCAATCCCGCGACGCACTTCGCGTCCTTGGGCTCCAATGGCGGCCCGTTCTCTCCCGCGACCAAGGATTACACCGTTGAAAACGTCGAAGACGAGCCGATGGAGTACGCGGTTACCTGCGCTGCGCCGTGGATCACGGTGCTCAACGCCTCGGGCACGCTCGCCCCGCATGCGGTAACAACCGTGACGGTTAGCATCAACGCCAATGCCGCCAGCCTTCCCAATGGCCTGTACAACACGGTCATCAATTTCACGAACCTGACCAACGGACTTGGCGACACGTTCCGTACCGTCAATCTTGAGATCGGCCGCGTTGCATATCCATCCACCGATACGCCCAAGCCGCTGCCGGACCTGACCCCAGGCGTCACCAGCACTATCAACGTGCCTGACACCTACTGCATGGGCGATGTGGACGTGGCGGTGAACATCAGCCACACCAATATTGGCGAACTGATTGTTGAGTTGACCTCACCGCAGGGCACCGTGGTGCGCCTGCATAACCGCACGGGCGGGTCGGCCGACAACATCATCAAGACCTACAGCGATGGCACGGTGAATCCCGACGGCCCAGGCATGCTGGCAAATTTCAGCGGCCAGGTCGTGGGCGGAAACTGGCAGTTGAAGATTTCCGACCACGCATCCACCGATTCAGGAACCTTGAACTCGTGGGAACTTCGAATTGTTCCCACGGGAGAAGTGTGCCCGCCGATCGCCAGCCACGTGACGCAGACTGTTCCCGTGCTGGTGACTTCGGACATCACGTTGAACGCGGTGTCTTCGGTCGGCAGCCTGGATTATGTGATCCTGTCGCTGCCAGCCAACGGCACGTTGTTTGATCCCAACGGCGGAGCCATCGGCGGCGTGCCGTACACGATATTGTCCAACGGCAACGTCGTGCGGTACAAGCCCGACCCCGATCATGCCGGGCCTGACGCATTCACTTACAAAGCCCACGATGGTCTCGACTCCAACATCGCCAACGTGAACATCACCGTCGGCGGACCGCAACTGGCGCACAGTTGGAACATGGACACCAACCCGGGCTGGATCATCACCGGTCCGGCCAGCAACGGCTGGGCTTGGGGCGTGCCGTGTGGCTGCGGCACGACGACCGGCCGACTTGATCCGCCTTCAGGATTCACCGGCACGAACGTGTATGGCTACAACCTCAACGGCTACTACACCAACAGCATGCCTGAATACAGCCTGACCACCACGCCGTTCAACTGCTCCAACCTCACCGGAACCGAATTGCGATTCCAGCGCTGGCTGGGCATCGAATCCGCGACGTTCGACCACGCCAAGGTGCAAGTGTCCAACGATGGCGTCAACTGGACGACCGTCTGGAATCACACTGGCGGTTCGGTGAACCCGGTGTCTTGGACGCTGGTTTCGCACAACATCAGCGCGGTGGCCGACGGCCAAGCCAACATTCAACTCCGCTGGACCATGGGCACGACTGACACTTCCGTCGTGTATCAAGGCTGGAACATTGACGATGTGCAGATCTGGGGCATCCGTCCGCCGTGCGTGTCGGATTGCTCCGGCGACGGCCAGGTCAATGTGAGCGATCTGCTCATGATCCTCAACGCCTGGGGGCCATGCAATCTGTGCACGGCTGACGTGGCCCCGCCCGGCGGCGACGGCCAAGTCAACGTGAGCGACATGCTCGCGGTCATCAACGGCTGGGGCGCGTGCCCGTAAGCGCCTTGTTGCATTGTCACTGCATCATCAAGCCCCCGGCGTGTGCCGGGGGCTTTTTCAATGGAATGTTCGTCGGCCAATGCTCGTGCGTTCAGGAATCCAGAGCGGCTCGTATGGCGCTGGGCGTGCAGGTCTGGTCGATGACCCGGACATCGAGTTCCTGCCAGGGTTCCGGCGCCCCGCCAATCAAAATCACGCGTCGATCCGACTGCGACTGGAGGAAATCCCGTGCGGCGGGCAGACGGTCATCGGTGGCTTCGGTGATCCAGACCTCGCTGTTGCCCGGAGAGCCGTTGGCGTCCTGCACCACGTTGAAGCCCAGCGATTCAAACACGGTGGCCAGAAGCGCGCGGTTGCGGGGGTTGGATACGGACACCGCCGCTACCGGCTTTTCGCCGTCAGGCGTTGACGAGAATTGCATGCGCTGCATGACCGGCAGATACAGCGACACCTCGGTTCCCGTGCCCGAACTGCCGCGCGGCGGCGAATGGATTTCCATCGCCCCGCCCGCCGAACGCATGAGACCGTGCACCACCGACAGGCCCAGCCCGGTTGACAGTGTCCGGGTGCGCGTGGTGAAGAACGGCTCGACCGCATGGGCCAGAACCTCCGGCGCCATGCCCGGGCCATTGTCGATGACCGAAAGCCGGACATGCGGCCGCTGACCGCCCTGTGATTCGCCTGCCGCCACTCCGTTGGGCATCACTTGATCCAGCATGGTGGCGCGAAGGATGATCTCACCCGACCGGTCCGGGCCAATGGCGTCGCGGGCGTTGTTGATCAGATTCAGCACTGCCTGCGTGAGGGCATGCGAAGCGATCGCCAGCGGCGGCAGATCCTTTGGAATGTCTACGACGAGTTGGATGTTGCCGAACAACACGCCGTTGAAGAAAGGCGCGGCTTCGTCGACCCATTCGGTCAAATCCGACACGTCGCCGGAATCCTGCTGCATGGGATCAAGGGAAAACAATCTCAGCCCGCGGACCAGAGTCTGAAGGTGCTTGACGCAGGTTTCAATGGCTTCGACGTGCTCGCCGGCTTCCACCGGCAGGAACGCTGACCGCAGCACATCCAGGCGCGAGCGGATGGGAAGCAGAAGATTGCCCATGTCGTGACCGAGGCCTGCGGCCAGAGTGCCCATCGACGCCATGCGCTCGGACAATCGCAGTTGCTGGTGCGTGGATTCAAGTTGCGAGGTGCGCTGGACGACCAGTTCCTCCAGGCGCTCGCGATGCAACTGGATTTCGGATTCGATGCGCTTGCGCTCGGTGATGTCGTGCACCACGCAGTTCACGCCCAGGACGCGGTCATCGGAATCCTTCACGGGATAAAAACTCACCAGCCAGTTGCGGAGCACATCGGGGTCCGCGGGCGATTGGGCGGTGCACTCTCGCTCCAGCGGGACGCCCGCAGCCAGCGCATCGCGAAGCGCCTGCACCACATTGACGCCCGGCAGCGTGGTTTCGTCGGCGCAGCGGCCGATCAATTGTTCAGGCTCAAGTCCGCTGAAGGCGGCCATGCGCGAGTTGACTTTTGCGAACTTGAGATCGGGATCGATGAAGCACAAACCCACGGGCGTGTCGCGATAGATGGCCCGAAGTTCCTCCAGGCTGTGATGGGCCCGATGCTCGCTGTCGCGCAGCACGTCCTCGAACTTCTTGCGATCATCAATGCTCTGAATCAGCGCCACCCAGCCATCCACCGCGCCGCTCGCGTCAAAGGTCGGCGCGTAGGAGCCCGCCACCCAGATGAGCCTGCCCGCGCGGAATTGAAGTTGCGCCTCGTAGTTGACGGTTTCGCCCGCCAGGACGCGTTGGATGTAGGGCAGCAGCCGCTCGAATGCTTCTGTGCCGATCACCTCATGGATGGGACGGTTGATGATCTGGTCTGCCGGCAGGCCGATCCACTGCGCGTACTGACGATTGGCCCATTTGTATGTCAGGTCGCGGCCGCAGCGGGTGACCGGCGCGTTCATGGTGTCCGCGACAACCTGAAGTTGCTGTTGCGCGTCGGCCAGGGATTTCTCAGCGAGTTTGCGTCGAATGAACTGGGCGATGTCCTGACCCAGCACCGTGATCATGCGCAGGAGCGGCGGGTCGGCTTCCAGCCGGTAATTCGTGAAAAACTCGATGACGCCGAAGACCTCGCCCGCAGCGGCAATGGGAAACGCCAGGCCGCTGTGCAATCCGGCCTGCGCCGCCGCATGCCGGCGCGGAAAATTCGAATCCTGCGCCAGATCGACAATGCCTGCGGCAGTTCGATTCGACCACACCCGTCCCGGCAACCCAACGCCACAGTCAAACTGAATCTCTCGAGTCATATCGAGAAACCCGTCGCAGTCTTGGACCAGCGGCTTGGTCCAGACCTGGGCGCAGCGAATGTGGCGGCCGCAGGCATCAGGAATCCACAGCGCGCTGACGCTTCCGTCCACGCTTTCACCCAGGGCGCGGAGTATGCCCGGCGCGGCATCCGCCAGGGAAGACGCTTCGGCGAGTATTCGCGTGATGGCATGCTTGGCCGCGAGGCGCTGCTCAGCGCTCTTGCGCGAGGTTATGTCCGTGCACACGCCGACCATGCGCTGCGCCTTGCCTGAATCATCGCGAATCACGCGCCCGTTGGTCTCAAGCCACTTCACTTCGCGGTCCGGCATGAGGATGCGATACTCGGCGTGATACTCCAACTCTTCGCGGATCGCGCGGCGGAGCGTGGCTACGACCGACTCGCGGTCTTCGGGATAAATCGATCGTTGGAAATCTTCCATGCTCCCGCCGAAAGAGCCTGACTCAAGGCCGTGAATCGCCTCAAGCGTTGGCGTCCAGATGAATTCGTCGGCGGCAAGATCCCATTCCCACGCCCCCATGTTCCCGGCCCACAATGCGATTTCCAGGCGATCCTGCGTCTGGTCGGCGGCCACTTCAGCGCGGCGCTGCTGGTGCAAAAGTGCCGCAATCACCAGCCCGGTGACCGCGACCGTGCCTGTGAATATCTGCAGGAGCACAAGCGAACTGCTCGGGTCGAATTCAAAAAACGGGCCTTGCCCCTTTAGCGTGTTCCACACCGCGACGATCGCGATGATGAACGTCACCGTCACTGCGCCGTGTCTTCCAAAGCGATACGAGCCCCACACCAGCGGCGGGATCACGAGGAACGGCTGGGGGAATTTGTCATAGGGGGGTGGCAGCAGGTTGCCGAAGATCAATCCGGCGATCGCAATCGTCGTGGCAATCAGCGCAGCGGCCTCAACACACTTGCGCAGGCTGAACCGCGGCGGAGGCACCAGCAGCCAGACGAGCAAAAGCGGCGCGAACACCAAAGCGCTGACCAAGTCCCCCAGCCACCAGGTCGTCCACACGGCCCCCGCGCTTTCAGCCGGTGCTGCGCCGCTGAGAACCAGAGCGATCACCCCAATGCTCGCGCTGACAGCACATCCCACCGGTGCGGCAAACAGGGCATACCGAATGATGCTGCCGGCGAAATCGAACATCCGGTGGCCGGCTGCAAGAGAGTTGAGGAGGAACACGCAGGCTGCGGCCTCAAGCGTGTTGCCGGCCGCTATGGCTGCCGCGGCGGGCACCGTGGAATGAGTGCTCGTTGCATTGGCGAGCCAGGCAGCAATGAAAATGCCCGCACAGGCTCGATAGCCCAGCAGAAGAACGGCTGCGATGGCAATGCCCGTGGGCGGCCACAGCGATGATGCGCTCTCATGCACAACCGCTTGGGAAAGCCCCAGTTTTGCGCCCAAAAAATAGAGGATCGAGGCGATGCCGATCCAAAGCCACAACCCCCAACCCGGTCGTTGCCCCCGCGTTGATGGCTCGGACAATTGCACGGCTCGGTTGCACTCCTAAAGCGCGGCCAAACCATGACGCGCTGCTGTCTGCGAACTAACCATCGTACGGAAAGGCGTACTCAATCGTGCCTAGGGAGAATTCCCTAATATCAAATGCGAATCATAGTCCACCCA
>CAMPIL010000055.1 GCA_946886375.1 uncultured Phycisphaerales bacterium | reverse complement strand
CTTGGGCTGCGGGCAGTCCGCCGATGGTTGCGCCGCTGACGCCGGTGGGGGTGCCTGAGAGTTCGATGGTGTTGGAATCCTCAAGTTCAGGACTGCCACCGGGCGGCACGACGACTACGACAACCCCGGAGCTGCCATCGATTGCGCCGCTGGAATACTGCACCTGCATGGCTCGGTCGGCGCCCAGGAAAGGCATGAGCGCCGCACTAAAGGAATTTGTGATCGCTGCTGCGCTGACAACCGGGACCAGCGTGCCTATCTGCGGATCAGCTCCATCGCGCAATTGCACCTGAATCGTTCCCGCCAAGTTGGCCAAGCCGTTCACGCTCATCCAGTCAGCATCTTTTGGTCCAATGCTGACGCGGAACGTCGCGCCGGGCCACTGCGTGAAATTGCCTGCGAGGATCAACGAGCCTCCAGGCAAGCCCGGCTGCAGGACTCCCTTGTTCGTGAGATTTCCTTCGATCATCGCGTCGGCCAGCAGCTGGCCAAGCGGCTCCACACTGATGCGCGGCGATGCAAGTGTGCCGTTGGACAGCCGCAGCACGCCAACTTGATCTTCGCCAATTGAGACGTAGTTGGATGCGGTGTAGGAGAATCCGTTGAGATTGAACTGCGGCCGCTGCTTGGTGATTCGCAGGCCCTGGCTTTGTGCGTTCTGAGTGAAGTCGACGTTGAAGATGTTGGTGCCGGGGTTTTGGCCAAAGAGGACCAGACTGGCCGCGCTGGGCACGCGATTGTTGGTCCAGTTTGATGCGTGGGTGAATGTGCCGTTAGCAGCGTTTGCCCATTGATAGGGGCAGCCGACCCATTTGGCGATGCGGTGGCTCGGCAGGCCACCGGCCATCGAGAACGCCCCTCCAACGTAAAGTGACGGACCGATGGCCGTGCCATCATCAAAAACGGCAAGCGAATGAACAGTGACATCTAACCCCGTTCCCATTGGCAGCCAAGCCGATCCGTTCCATCTTGCAATCCGATTGGCGGGCTGCCCGCCAGCCAATGTGAAAGCACCACTTACATAAAGGGCTGGACCCGAGCCGTCATCGTACACTTTAAGAGCACGCACGACGGGCGCGCCTGATCCCCCGATTCCTAGGCCCACAGGAGACCAACTCGATCCGTTCCATTTGGCAATTCTGCTCGCGGGCACTCCATCAGCGGTGGTGAAATTGCCGCCTGCGTATAGTGCTGGGCCATTGCCATCGTCGTACACCTCAAGCGCATTCACTTCGCCATTCATTCCCGTTCCCAAAGTCGACCACGTGGTTCCGTTCCACTTCGCAATGTGATGTAAGCCGGTGAAAAGGCCCCCCGCAAACAATGCAGGACTCGCCCCGTCATGGAATACAATAAGCGCATTCACGGCGTTCCCACTTATGCCAGTGCCAACTATTGACCATTGCTTTCCATTCCACTTAGCAATGTGATTTACAGGACCGCCGCTCCCTCCAAACGAAGTAAATCCTCCACCCGCGTAAAGCTGGGACCCCGTATTGTCGTCGAATACAGCCAACGACTTCACATCGCCGTTCAATCCGAAACCAACTGCCGACCAATCACTGCCATCCCACCTTGCAATGCGATTGAACGGAGAAGTAAAATTGCCTCCCGCGTAGAGTTGATTTCCGCTCCCGCCGTCGAATACGGCCAAACTGTAAACCGAATTGAGGCTGGCACCAAGTCCATCGCTCAAAGGATTCCATTGAGAGTTTGCCCATTTTCCGATTCGGTTGAGCGTTGCAGCGCCAGAACTTGCAAATGAACCTCCCGCATACAATGCGAGACCTGACCCATCATCGAATACGGTCAAAGCATTCGTCCGCTCCGCCCCCCCAAAACCCTGCAAGCCTGGCTGACCAATCGCATTGTCCCAATGCGGCGTACATATTTGGCCAGTCGCTTCGCCCTGCGCTGCAAGCATCACCGCCAGGGCTGTGATTGCAAACCATGTTGTGATTTGTGCGTTATTCATCATGCCGGCCTCCGCTCGTGTTTGTCGAATGACGACAAGCATCGTTCGTTGTGATCGACAGGTCATGGCGCTTGGTCCGCCACGCGATTCCAGTCGCTCGCGCGGTGCGGCGTCGTGGCCGCGAGATGGTGGTCGGCTCCAGCGTGGGCATCCACCGCCACACCAGTATGCGACAAACGCCCGCTAAAAGCGACATGCTTTAGCCAGCCTCGCGAGTATTAGACTTCCCGCGTAAACGCCGGTGCGGCAGGGCTTTGCGCGTACTTTCCACCAAAAGCGTGCCAGAATGATGCAGCGGACCGGCGATTCACCGCGAATATCAACGTCGATCGAGGCCGGGAGCAGTCTCGCCCTTGGCGTCATTCGCCTTTTGGGCCTGCTCGTCGCCGAGGCTCCCGGCAACCATTCATGTCATGGCACATCGGGCGCCGGCCGAGGCAAGCGCCAATCTTCTTTTGTCGCCCAGTTCGCCCAATAACGCATGTCTCTGATCTTTTCTTGGGTGAGCACGTCGGCGTGGCCATCCAAAAAGCCAATCACGACATTGCCGCCGTAACGCGGAGAAATGTAGCCGTAGCGCACCGGAGCTTCACCAGCGATGAAATTCTCCGACCACCTGCACGCCGGGTTGATTTCGGCGAAGTACGGCGACTGCACCTTGAAATAACCTTCGACCGGCGCTGTGCTTTGCGACTCCGGATCAATCCCGCGCGCGGACGCGAACACAAGCAGCTTCGATGGATGAAACCCCTGCGCGATCGAGGTCAGGTAGTACTGGTTGTAGTCAATCACACTGCGGTAAATGTGACCGATCGGCCGGAAGCCGTATTCCTCATCGCCGCCCATCCACTCGCTGTTCAGCCCCAGCGCCGGAGCAATGCTCGCCAGGTAGAGGTAGGTTTTGTAATCGGTTTGCTCAAGCCGCTCCAGTAGTTCATCCTGCTCGTTGGTGTACAGACCGCGCAGGTTGTAACTGAAGTAGGGGGCCAGTCGCCAGAGATATCGCTTGCGAGCAATATCAAGGGGCGGATTCCCAGAGCCGGAGATCGACTTGCCCGCGGCGTCGAACGCGCGCAGCACTCTCACAGGATCATTCGGGCCCGGATCGACCGGGATCTGTCCGGCGTAGCCCGGCAGCACCTTGTCATCGTGAACGGCCGCGTAGTTCACATACGCAGCCATCAACTGTTTCGCTGCGCCGGCTTCGGTGGACTGTCGGCTGGCGGTTTTGATTGCGCGCAGCGCGGGAAACAGCAGCGCCAAAAGCAGCCCAACGATGCCGATGACGACCAGAAGTTCAACGATCGTGAAGGCACGACCATGACGCCGCACCGGTCGCGAAATGGTATGGAGAGTGCGAAACATGCGGTTTTCTTGGGCGATTCCATTGACCCTGAATCGGCGCCATCAGTATACTCGCCCATTGAGACACAGTCGCATTGGCTCGCCACGAATGCAGGTTTTGATGAAGACTGGTCGGCGATGCGCATGCGTGCGTCGGGAGAAGGATCAGAATGCTCGTACGTCTGCGCCATCGGCTTGCAGTCCTGGGGTTGCCCGTGATCGCTGGCTGCCTCGTTGGTGTCTCCGCAACTGAGGCTGCGGTGATCAACGTCAATCTGGCCAGTCCCGCAGTTGACGTGTGGAACTATCCATTCGCGGCGAATCCGGGCGGCAACTCCAACGCGGCGATCTTTGGATCCTATAGCGCAACGGGGTTTCATCCAGACTTCGACAACCGCGATGGGCAGATGGTCATCGGATTCAACACCGCAGCGGCTGGCGTTGCAGCCAATTTGGGGCAGTGGCGCTATACGGTGCTCTCAGCGCGAGTGTCGATCACGATCGAGAGCAATGGCACGTTTCAGTACGATCCCACGCCGGACTCGTATCGCATTTGGTTGCCGCCGAATGATCCAGAGTTCCAGGTCGATACCGACCCGGGGCATGCGGTGGAACTTTTCGGAACTGGCTTTCGCAACGGAGTGACGGCGAGCAGTTACGCAGAGAGCACGGCATATTCGCCGCTGGGTTCTTTTGGCAAGGGAATTCGTTCGGCTTACCCCCTTGCGGTTGTCAATGGGAACTGCGTGGACATTTCCAACAACGTCGATTTGCGGTTTCAACCGACAGCGTTTGCCGTCGGATTGAATTCCAATCTCTCGCCGGGCCAGGTCGTGCCCGCCAACACCGTGCTTCAGTTCAACATCAACGTCAATGACGCGGACATTCACCGATACCTGCGAAGGGCATTGCACGCAGGCAAACTCAATTTGACCCTCGCCTCCATATTTCCTGCTGAGCAGCAGCAGACCGGGACATATCCGCGGTTCTACACCAAGGAGAACATCGCGGTGTTGGCTGGGCTGGTCGGTGCAGCTCGGCTGGAACTGTCGGTCAATGTCTCGGACACGCCGGTGCGAGCCGGCGATGTGAATGGAGATGGGGCAGTAAATGTCAACGATCTGCTTGCGGTGATCAACGCCTGGGGCGCTTGTCCTTGCTGCGCTGCCGACGTGACCTACGACAATATTGTCAATGTCAGCGATCTTCTGGCCGTGATCAACTCGTGGGGCTCGTGAATGAATGTCGATGGCATGAACCCTGATGAACTCACTTGACGTTCAATTCCCATTGGCTCGCGCACTTTCGGGCGTGCGTGCGCTCTGGACAACAGGCATGCGGCGTTCGCTGATTGGCCGCGTGTGGTGGGGGCTGCTCGTCCTCATTCACGTTGTGCCTCTCCAGGCGACAACGGAAAAATTGGTCAGCGGCGGATGGGAAACAACGCCTGCGTTCAACGCCGCAGTGCTTTGGCTGGCGACCGCGCTGTTTGTGCTCAAGTTCTTCAACGTGCGGTGGATGCGCTGGCGCATGCATCGCACCGGCGCAATGGTTTTCATTCTGGTGTGCGCGCTGGTGCACGACGGCATTGCGCCTGCCGCAGCCCGTCAAGCCATGCTCGCAGAATTGCCAACCGCCGCCGCGGCCGCGCTCGCTACTGAAGCGCTTGCGCGATCATCGCGTGGCCTGGCGCGAATTCTTCACGATCTGTTTCGCGCCCTTCAGAACGCGCTGGCACATTCCAGATTCGCCACAACACTGCTCGTGCTCCCACTGCATGAAGCGCTGCGGCGTCATGTCGATCACATCTCCGTTCCACGCGCCCCGCCTGCATGAATGGTCAGCGGTTTGTTCGGCGGCGCGTACCTCGCCGCTGGCCTGTTGCAGAAACGACTGACGCCTTCCTCAGTTCACACTGCGCAGGTTCATGATTCGCGAGTCTCGCCCGGCGGGCCTCGCGCCATTCACTTCATTGATTGCAGGAGAAACCACCATGCGCGCTCACTTCGTTTTTACTCTTCTCATCACGGGATTGTGTGTCGCTGGCCAGGCACACGCCATCACTGTTCCAAGCGTCGAGCATTTCCAGACCGGCCACGCCAATTGGTTCAACGCATCAGGGGCTGCGCCTGTGAACTGGCTCGCCTCAGGCGGGCCCGACGGCAGCAGTTTCGTATCCACCTCGTTCAACTTCGTCAATCAGACGCCCGGCCTGCCCTTTCCCAACAACGCCGTCAGTCTGTTTCGGGCGCAAGACGAGTTCAACTCTTCCGATCACGCCTTCGAAGGCGACTGGATCGGCGCTGGCGTTTCGCAGTTCAATTTCCGGGTGCGTCACAACGCGCCGACGGCGATGAACTTCTTCGTGCGGTTCGCAACCGCCAGCAACAGCCCCGCGTGGTCAGGCGTGGCCTTCGCGCCCGTCGGCCCCAATCAATGGACGCAGGTCACCATCAACATTGCCTTTGGCGATCCCGGATTGTTCTTTGAAGGCCCGCCGCCCACGATCAATAACTTCAACCAGGTCTTCGGCAACATCGGGCACGTGCAAATCGGCGTGTTCGGCGGCGACATGGCTGGCGTCAATCAAGAGTTCACCTTCGACCTGGATCAGCCCTCGATCGTCCCCGCCCCCGGATTGCTCAGCGGGCTGGGACTCTTCGCACTGTTGAGACGTTCTCGAAAGCGTTGACTCTCATGCACCATGACTGTGCTGCAAAGCCCAGGCGAATCGCCTGGGCTTTGTTCGTTTTGGGTCGCCAAGTCAGAGGCGCGGCGATCGCAGAGGGGGAACGGGTGAGGGTTAGGCGAGGAATCCACAGTGCGCAGATTCAAAGACCTGCACGGCGTCAAACTCCTAACCCCTTTGTCTCATCGACCATCAATCATCGCCGGAGCGTGAACCCAGATGCCATTACACCGCGAGGCGTCGGCGCCAGCGTGAAAGGACTGTGACGACCGCCAGAAACGTCAGTGCGGAAGGACCGGGAACCGGCGCGGCTTGCAGTGGAACAAGGTCCATGCCGTCGGGACCCAGGCCGCGGAAACGCACGATGAAGTTGTGCGCGAGAGGGCCGTTCAGGAAACTTTCGGGCGTCAAACGCGAGGCGTCACTTGCCTTGATCTCGAACGTGAAGACTTGGGTTTCTCCAGCGCCGATGCCGTTGCGCGGATTGCCGCCGCCCACGACGCTGCCGCGGAGACCTGCGCCACTCTCAAACAAACCGAAGTGCGGAACGCGCGCGTCGTGAATGCCCTGATAGATCGCCGGGCCGCCCATCAGCCACGCCTGCGCGCTTGGGTCATCACTGTCGATGTTGAATGCAAATCCGGTGATGTACGCGCGACTCGATGCGGTCATCGTGTTGGTCAACGTAATCTGGAGCGTTCCAACCGAAGCGTCGGCAGCGGCGTTGTATTCGATCAAGCCGGCGAGCGAGCCGACGCCCTTGAAGCGATGCTCCATGTCGGCGGCGATGCCGATCGTTCCCGCACGCGCGGGAGTTGCCAGACTGATTGTGAAGGTGAGCAGACCCGCCAGCGCGAACGTGAAGCGTGCGCCGGCTCCGAAAATATTCGTCGCCATCGTTTCTCTCTTCTCTGCCCGCCGATCGAATGCTGCGGCATGCAGCAGGTTCGCCTGCGGACGAATGGCACGCTAGCGGGGATTGACAAGCAATGCGCAGCGACTGTGTTCAAGTTTTGTGAATTCGCGCATTGATCCGTCCCTGGATCGACGATCGGGTGACACGTGGGGGGGCTGGAATCCAGCGCCTTGTGCGCGCCGAATGGGTTGCCGCTTTCGCGGGCGTCGGGCCGCGGCAACTCGGGAAACGCAGGCGGTTGTGGCGTTCTTGCGCTCTGCCACAGCGAGGGGCAGGGAGAGGGTGATGGGGGGGCGTGCCGAAATCAGACGAAACCAGAACATGCGACTGACTCGGCGCACACGATCGCCTTCTAGGTTGTGCGACCTCAAAGGTGCACATGGCGCGAGGCTCACGTTGCCGAGCCAATGTCAATCGGAGGCGCTCAACGCGGGAAAGGAGAAATACATGAATTGAACCGAGCCAACATACGGCTCAAACCATTCGCACACAACCGCCAGATAGGGTGGCGATCACTTGTCCTTGGTTCATCCCTTACTTCCACCCCCACCGGACAGTCATGATGGTCGACCCTATCTGCGGTTGTTCACGTCTGCTTGAACCAGCACGTGAATCGAACACTGTAACTCACAAAGGAACTGGAGAATTGAACATGAAGTACGCAAAGACAAGCGCATTGCTGGGCGTCGTGCTCAGCACGTTTTCGATGGGCGCGGCTGATGCTGCGGTCATTCTCGTGGGCGACTCGACGGCGGGCATTCAGGCCGCCGACCGCATCACCGTGAGCACGACATGGACCTCGAACAATGTTTATCGTCTGCAGGATCAGATTTACGTCGAGTCAGGCGCGACGCTGACCATTCAGGCAGGCACGGTGATCGCGAGCACTCCGGCGAACCAGGGCAGCCTGGCGATTTGCCGCGGGGCGAAGATTTTCGCCTTGGGCACGCAGGAAAATCCGATCATTTTCACAAGCACTGCTGACGTGGCGACATGGCTGCCTTTGGCGGGCCATCCCACGGGCAAGAACCCCAAGACCGGCACGTGGCGTGAAGCGGCCAACGAATGGGGCAACGTCACCATCATGGGCCGGGCCTACATTTCCAAGTCCATCGGTGTGGCGGGCAACAGCGCGACGTTCAACGCCAACAATGTCGCGCCGATGGAAGGCATCGTGCTTCCCGCAGGCAACAACAACGGCCTGTACGGCGGCGGCGATGACAACGACGACAGCGGAACGCTTCGCTATGTTTCCTTCCGGTACGGCGGCAAGGTGGTTGGCCTGACGAATGAACTCAACGGCCTGTCGCTGGGCGGCCTTGGTCGCGAGACTGACATCCACCACATCGACATCATGAACAACGTCGATGACGGCATTGAAATCTGGGGCGGCACCGTCAGCCTCAAGTACGTCAACATCTGGAACATCGGCGATGATTCCTTCGACATCGATCAGGGATGGCGCGGCAAGGCCCAGTTTGGTCTTCTGGTTCAGGGATATAGCGTTGACGCGGCGCAAGGTTCAGGCGTCGGCGACAATCTGGTTGAAACCGACGGCGCGGAGAACTCTGATGCCCAGCCGGTGACCACCGCGGTGATCTACAACTTCACCGCCCTCGGCCAGCCGACCCCGGGCGCAGGCGACCACGGCACGGCGTGGCGCGACAATGCTCGGATTCAGTACCGAAACTGCATCTTCATGAACCTCGGTGAGCGACTGATCGGCTTCGACAACCTCGACGGCGACGGCTCGCAAGGTTACGGCTTCAACGGAACGCTCTCTTGGGCGAACACCTGGACCACGAACTTCAACGCGGCTCCTGCCCATGCGAACGATCCGGCGAATCCGGCTCTGTTCTACACCACCCAGACCTCCGGCAAACTCGCTGAGATCACGGACTCGATCTTTTATCAGAATCCCGATCCTGCGGCGTACACCGAGTCTGATGCACGCGGCGTGACGATCGCGGGCGGAAACAATGCCGCGCTTCACAACGTCGTCGCCAACCTGCAGCCGATCGCCACGATCAATCGCGGACCGGCAGTGGTGAAGGGTGGCAAGACGATGCTGCCAGTGATCGGCCTTGATCCGCGCGCGATCAATGCTGCGTCGCCCAGCTTCGCTCAGGCTCCCAATGACGGGTTCTTCACTCCGGCGTTGTATCGCGGTGCGTTCAGCGCCACGAAGAACTGGCTGTGCGGCTGGACGGCTGCCGATGCCTTCGGCTACATCATTCAGCCGGCGGGTGCGTGCAAGCTTCCCTGCCCGGGCGATCTCGACAGCAACAACACGACCAACGTGAACGACCTGCTGGGCGTGATCAATGCATGGGGTGTGTGCCTCGGATGTCCGCAGGACATCAACGGCGACGGCCAGGTCAACGTGGTTGACTTGCTCGGCGTCATCAACGGCTGGGGCGCCTGCCCGTAATGTTCAGTGAACGTGACGTTCGTATTTGATTTCCTCGAAAGCGGAATAGCCCGATGGCGGAGCATGATGCTCCGCCATCAGGCATCCGTCAATTGCCTTGCATCCGATGAACATGAAATTTGCCACGATTGCATCATTGTTTGGAGCACTGTTGGTTCTGCAGGTTTCACTTGCCGCCGCGCCGCCTGCGGGCGATGCGCGGACGGTGCCGGACCTCAAGCCAGGCGAGGCGCTCGCTGATCGACCCCTGGCCGACTTCCAGATTCGACTGCTCGAACTTGCGTTTGATGCGGCGAGCGCGATTCCGCTTGACCCGCACATCCGAGACCGCTCACGCTCACAAGAGCAAATTGTTGCAGCCTGTCTTGAACTGCATCAGCCGACTCGAGCGATTCGCTTCATTGATAAGATCGACGACTGGCGGCGCGGCTCCGCGTACGCGGATTGTGCGCTGTATTGCGTGCGAAATGGCTACTTCAGCGAGGCGCGGAGGTCGTGCGATCGCGCCGATGTGATCGCCGAGCGTGCGGAGGATTGGCGCCGCGATGCGATTCGAAGCAAGATCGCCAAGGCCCGGACATTGCTGGAACAATCCCAAACCGACGCCGCGCTTGAGAGCCGTGCGTCCAATTCAGCGACAAATAACGGGGAATCAAAGCCGGCGGAAACCGTGGGCGACGACTTCGACGCCCAGATCGCCTCGATCAATCAGGATATTGCCACGGGCGATTTCGACCTTACCAAAGCCGTATTGGAATCCTTGTCAAACTTGTTTGACCGGTTCTACAGCGATCTAGCCCGCCGCGATCTGGTGGAACAAAAGATCAAATCCTCGTGGGCGAAATTGCCGTACATGATCCGCATTGAAACCATGATGTCGCTTGCGAAGTCGGCGATCAGCCATAACGACAAATCCAAGGCGCTGGAACTTGTCAATCAGACACAGGAGATCATCGACAGCCAGCAATGGCTGGCCGAGGATCGAATCCCGCTGAGGGCTCGCGTGGCGCGACTCCGGTATTCCGCAGGCGATGCCGCGCAGGCACGCTCCGATGCCGACGCTGCACTGGCGATCTTTGAGCAGGAACGCGAGCAGGTCATCAACATCGACCGCGCGGGTGTGCTGTGCAGCGTGGCCGAAGCATTCGCGGCAATGGGAGACCAGTCGCAATCGCTGGGCGTGTACCGGCGGGCCATCGATGCAGGCATCGAGAATCCAAATTCCCGGCCGCGGGCCGAGGACCTTGCATCCACGTGCTGTTCCATGGCGATCAGCGGTATTGAACCTGACGCAGACACATGGGCCAACCTTCACCGCATTCGCCAAGGGCTTGGTCAGCCATGGTGAGAGGGTGGATGTTTCTGCGGTTAATCCTGGTGTTGCTGCCGATGAACGCTGCTGTCGCGGCGCAACAGGCGGGCTCCATCCGCGGCATTGTGTATGACAAGGACTTCGACGTGCCCCTGCCGGCAGCGCAGGTGTTTGTCGTGGAGTTGGACCTTGTCGTCGCCACGGGCGACCAGGGCAACTTCGTGATCAGTCCGGTTCCGCCGGGCTCGTACACCGTGATGTTTTCGAAGGACGGCTACACGCGGCAGGTGAAATCGGGCGTTGTGGTTTCCTCAGGCCAGTTGACCGATGTGGATGCGGAACTCGCGGGTGAATTCACAGACCTGGAAGAATTCCTCGTGCAAGACATTCAACTCGCGGGCTCTGAGGCGGGACTGCTCAGACTGCGCATGGAGAGCGCTGCGCTGATTGACTCGATCGGAGCCGACTTGATGAGCCGTGCCGGCGCGGGCGACGCCGCGAGCGCGCTTCGGCTGGTCGCGGGCGCGTCGGTGCAGGACGGCAAGTTCGCCGTCATCCGCGGTTTGCCGGACCGCTACGTGAACTCGCAGATGAACGGCGTGCGTCTGCCCACGGCTGATGAAGACAAGCGCGCGGTGCAACTCGATCAGTTTCCCACCGCGGTGATTGATAGCATTCAAGTCAGCAAGACCTTCACGCCTGATCAGCAGGGCGACGCCTCAGGCGGCGCGGTCAACGTCGTGCTCAAGGGCATTCCTGATGAAACCATCTTGCAATTGAACACCCAAGTCAGTTTCAACACGCAATCGGCGGGACGAAACGACTTTTTGACCTACGATGGCGGCGGGCTGACGTACTGGGGGCTTGACGGCGGCGGCCGCGATCCGCAACTCGACAAACTTGGCAGCAATTGGGATGGGGCCGCGGGCGTCAGCCGCGGCGATGCGCCCACCGACTACAAGTGGTCGCTCTCTGGCGGCGGAAAACACGAATTCGACAACGGCGTCAAGATCGGCGGCTTCGCCAGCTTCTTCTATGAACGCGACAGTCAGTTCTTCAACAACGGCATCGATGATTCGCTTTGGGTCGTGAATCCCGGCGATCCGATGACGCCGGAAACCATTCAGGGAACTCCCAGCGACGGCGATTTCAAGACGAAACTCTTCGACGTGACGCAGGCGACTCAGTCCGTGCAATGGGGCGGATTGGGGACCTTTGGCGTTGAGTCGGAGAATCACAAACTTGGCGTGACGTTCCTGCACACGCATATCGCAGAGGACACCACAACGCTCGCCGAAGACACTCGCGGCAAGGCGTTTTTCTTTCCGGGTTACGATCCCAACGACCCGATGGACATCGGCAATTCGCCGGCGAACCGGAACGCAGCGCCCTACATCCGAACGGAAACGCTGGAATACACCGAGCGGACCACGCAGACGCTGCAATTCCACGGCTGGCACCGATTGCCCATCAACGATTTCGGCGCCGACGGCGTCCTGACCTTCCATCCTCCTGAATTGGATTGGATCGTGGCGCTCAATTCCGCGGAACTGAATCAGCCGGACAAGCGCCAATTCGGGTCGCTGTGGCTGGCGCCTTCCTTCAATCCCGGGTTTCCTCCCTTCGTCCCGCCGCAGGTCGATCCCGCTGTGTTCCTTCCCTTCAAGCCCGCGGCCAATTTCACGCTGGGAAATTTTCAGAGAATCTGGAAAGAAATCCACGAGGACAGCACCCAGTACGCCCTCAATCTCAAGTTCCCGTTCACGCAGTGGAGTGACAGCAACGGTTATTTGAAGTTCGGCGTGTTCAACGATCACGTCAAGCGCAGATTCAACCAGGACACGTTCAGCAACTTCAATGATCCCGGCGCGTTCTTCTTTGGCGATTTCGAAGATTTCTGGAGCCATGTCTTTCCTTCAGAGAATCACCCCATCACCGATGGGCCTCCTTTCGTGGACGTGGATTACAACGGCGATCAGAAGATCTTCGCGTGGTATTCGATGGCGGATGTGCCACTGACCTCGTGGCTGAACATCATCGGCGGGGCCCGGTTTGAATCCACGAAAATCAGCATCGTCAACATCCCCGAAGAAAACGCGACGTGGTTTCCCCCAGGCGCGAGCGCGCCGGCGGCTCTCCTGCCCGGCGACGCCGACGTCGACTACGAACAGGACGACGTGCTGCCGTCCATCGGATTTGTCCTCAGGCCGCTGGACAAAGTCACGCTGCGCGGCTCGTACAGTCAGACCATCGCGCGCCAGACGTTCAAGGAATTGACGCCCATTCTTCAGCAGGAATTTCTGGGCGGGCCGATCTTCATCGGCAATCCCGATCTGCGAATGAGCGCTCTGCGGAACTTCGACCTGCGGGTCGATTACACGCCTTACGAAGGAAGCCTTCTTTCCGCCTCGTGGTTCCGCAAGGAAATCGACGACCCGATCGAATACGTGCAGCGGGTCGCGTCGTTCACGTTCACGACGCCGGTCAATTATCCCAAGGGTGAATTGAGCGGGTTCGAATTTGAAGCGCGCCAGCATCTTGGACACTTCTACGACCCTCTTGAAGGCCTGGCGATCGGAGCCAACGCGACGTTCATCAGTTCAGAAGTCACGCTGCCCGACGATGAGGCTGCGGGGTTCGACTTGCCCAACATCATGGCTCCCATGTCCACGCGCGACATGACCAATGCCCCGGAGTATCTCTACAACCTGTATCTCACCTACGACCTGGTGGATTCCGGCACGCAGTTCTCGATCTTCTACACCGTGCAGGGCGACAAACTGGTGGCCGGCGCTGGGCAATCCAACGGCAACTTCGTGCCCAACGTGTACGCGCTGGAATACGGAACGCTCAACCTGAGCATCTCCCAGAGATTGTGGAAGCACCTCAGGTTGCAATTTCAGGCCAAGAACCTGCTCAACCCGGACATTCAGGAAGTGTACCGCTCGCCGTTCATCGGCGGGGATGTGCTCAAGACCTCCTATTCGACAGGCGTTGAGTTCTCGATTGGCCTCGTCGCGGAATTTACGTTTTGAACATACATGAC
>CAMPIL010000054.1 GCA_946886375.1 uncultured Phycisphaerales bacterium | reverse complement strand
GGGCAACCCGGCCACAAAAAGCCCGTTCTTCGATTTCTACGATCACTGCGAGATGATCAACGGCGCAGGGACCGGCCCGCGCGTGTCCATTGCCACCACCATCAGCCAGATCAACCGCTCGACGGATGTGATCGTGTTCTGCTCCTCGACGCGCGTCGTCAGCCCCGGCATCCAGTATCGATTTGAGGACACGCGGCCGGGCAGTTATCTCGTGACTCCGCCGTTCCTCGGCCCCACAGCACAATGGCAGCCCGATCCAATGGGTGAACGCGACCACATCGAAGCGCTGGCGCCGGACGTGCATGTTCCCATGGGCCGACACACCGGCGCGGTCGTCTCGCTGTATGCCGATGGCCATCTCGATCAACAGTCCTACGACGCGCTGAATGATCCCCGCAAGTGGATCGACAACGCCGCCACGCGCACCTACAAGCACGATGTGTGGGTGCCCGACCGGTAACCGGCAACAGGCAGGCTTTGGCTCACCGCCGGCGAAGCTGCTGCCGCATCGCCTGTTTCATCGTGGCGCGGACCGCGTTGAGGTCAGCAGCGGACAGTTTGGAATTGCGAAGGTCAACCTTGATCGCCGTCAGCCAGCGATCCTGCGATTCGTCGCCAGGTTGGTAGTCCAGTTGATCGGCAAGCCGCCGGGCCATGTCGGGCATGTGGGCCGCGCCGTAGAGAATCGCGATGGAGCGCACCTGCGGTTCCTGTTCAATCACGCGCTTGAGGTCATCAATCACGACCTGGTTGCGATCTTCAACGATGACCTCGCTGAATCCAGCGCCGAACTGCGCCAGCCCTTGATCGAGCACCGCCGGATCGCCAAGCATTTCGATCAGGACGACCTTGAACATGTCGGTGATCGCGCCCTCGGCAAACGCATCCGCCATTTTCATGAAACCCAGCAGAATCTTGATCACTCGTGCGGGCATGGACGACCCCGCCAACGTGCCGCCGATCATGTCGAAGTCCAGCCCCTTCGCGGCAAAGCGACGGTTCAGTTCATCCATCGCCATGTCGCTGCACCGCCAGTTGGCTTGGTCATATGGCAGGGCGTCGAGTTGAAATTCCAGTCCCAAGGCCGAGGCAAGTTGGCCCTGCAATCCGTCATCCTTGCTCAAGATCAGCGGGTCCGGTGGATGGTGGTCGGCAAGGGCAAGGTCAGCGTTCGCGCCTTCGCCACCGGGCATTCCATCCGCACCCAAACTCGTCAAGGTGTAGGTTTCTGCGGCCGCCTCCCCTGACGCCGCATGCACGTCATAGACCAATGAACGACCCCAGGCATCTTTGACCGCAATGGCAAGAAACTGTACAGCGCGTTGATCCTGCTCGGCTGCGAACTTCTCCAGTTCACCGATGTCGTGGGGGTACGTGTCGCGCTGCGCGTGGTGGGCCTCAATCAGCCCGCCGACGAACTGCATCGCGGCCTTGGTGGAATCGATGCGCTGTTCATCGGTTTCGCCGCCCGCCCCGCCGGTCCCCGGGGGCTTCACCGATTCGTAGAGAACGATGTCGTACTCTTTCAGCGCCTTTTCCACCGCGCGATAGAAGGATTTGTCGGCGATGTGGGCCACGCCGACCAGCCCAATGGTCGGTCCGGCGGCGTCGGCTCGGCGGTACTCGCGCGTCGCGATCTCCAGCGCGATGAACTTTCCCTTGTCCTCGACTACACGCAGGTGTGCGGCCTGGGCTGGTTCGGGTTTCGCGGCTGCCGAAGGCTGCGTCGATGCCGCGGGTGCGTCATGTGTCTGCTGCGCCGCAGCGCCAGGCGAAAATGCCGCAATAAGCGACAAGGCCCCCGCTGCCAGAAGCATCTTTTGTGACCGCCAGTCGAGCATGTTTGGTTTCCTTGAAAATGCTTCTGCTCGTCATCTGAGCCTTGCCGGACAGTCATATCATACGCCGCCATCCTGAAGCGCTTGTTGGGAAGAGCCCCGACCGGATTGCCGATCTCAGCAACCTTCAATTTCCATTACAATGAGGCTGTGAGCACAACCGCACGAATGATTCCGCAGCCATCCAACGCACCCATCCCCGGCTCGTCCGGCGATGTTCTTGCGCCATTGGCTGCAGAAGTCGAGCGCGATCTGGATCGGCGGTTGGCCGCGGCGAACCTGCCGGAGAACCTGCGCGAAGCGGTGCGGTATTCGGCCCTCAACGGCGGCAAGCGACTGCGGCCGGCGTTGACCCTGCTGTGTTGCGATGCAGTGGGCGACGACCACCACAAAGTACTTCCCGCCGCCGGGGCCATTGAACTGATCCACTGCTTCAGCCTGGTTCATGATGACCTTCCGGCAATGGACGACGATGACATGCGCCGCGGCCGGCCCACGCTGCACATTCATGCGGGTGAAGCCATGGCGATTCTGGCCGGAGACGTCATGGTGTCGCTTGCGTTTGAATTTCTCTCGCAAGCCGCCTTGGAGCCCGACCGGCGCGTCGCGATGATGAACGAACTTGCTCAGGCCACCACCGCCATGATCGCCGGTCAGGTGTATGACACATTGGGAGGTTTTCCCAAATCTGTCATGAATTCAGAATTGGATCGTCTGCATCTGATTCACCGCAACAAGACAGGCGCGCTGCTTCGGGCAGCCTGCCGCATGGGCGGAATCGGCGGCGGCGCAAACGCCGCGCAATTGGAGGCTCTGACCCGCTATGGCGAGGCAATGGGTCTGATGTTCCAGATTGTGGATGACGTGTTGGATGTCACACAATCGGCCGAACACATTGGCAAGGCGACCGGTAAAGATCAGTCCGCGGGCAAGTTGACCTTTCCGGGCTTGTTGGGCGTGGAAGGGTCTCGTAAGGAGATTGCCCGATTGCGGAAAGCGGCCCAGGATGCGATAACTATCCTCGGACCGCGTGCCAAGCCCCTGCATGATTTGTGTGAAACGATGGCGGTTCGGACCAAGTGAGCGTACGCTCATGGGAATTCGATGGTGTGCGGCATCGCTGCGGTGGCGAACGCATTCAAGATTCGCGATGATTCACGCCGTGCTCGCGTTCTTTCAGGCCCACAGGGACCCATTCGCATGGAACTGAAACTGCTGCCCACGCTCAAAGGCCCTGCCGACCTCAAGGCCTTGCCCGTCGACAGGCTCCCGCAAGTGGCCTCGGAAATCCGCCACGCCATGTGCGAGCAGATCAAGAACTCCGGCGGACATTTTGCGCCCAACCTGGGGGTCGTCGAGTTGACGATCGCCCTGCACTACGTCTTTGACTTCGGCCACGATCGGCTGCTGTTCGATGTCGGCCACCAGTGCTACCCGCACAAACTGCTCACCGGCCGGCTGCCCATGCTGAGCAAACTGCGAACTCGCGAAGGCATGGCTGGCTTTCCCGAGCCGCGCGAATCTCAATACGACCTTTTCTCCGTCGGCCACGCCGGGACAGCGATCTCAACTGCAGTCGGCATGGCGCGAGGCGACTCGCTTCGTGGCGAGGGATTTGACCCGCAATCCAATCCCCACGGCCGGCGCATGGTTTCACTCATCGGCGACGCTTCCATCGTCAACGGCGTCGCCATGGAAGGCCTGAACAATGCCGGCACGCTCAATCGCCAGTTCCTTGTCGTGCTCAACGACAACGGCATGTCAATCGCCAAGCCGCAAGGCGCGGTGGCAGCGTACTTCGACCGCGTGCGCGTGAATCCCGCCTATCGCCAAATGAAAGAAGCCGCCAAGGGAGTGGTCCGCAGCCTGCCGGGCGGACGCGTGCTTGGCGAGATGTATCACCGTCTGGGCGAGATGGCCAAGGACGCCGTCACAGAGGACGCGTGGTTTGAAAAATTCGGACTGCTCACCGTCGGCCCGATTGACGGCCACGACTTCCGCACGCTCATTGACATGCTGGTCGAGGTGAAGGACTTCGATCGGCCACTCGTGCTGCACGTTCACACGATCAAAGGCAAGGGATTTGATTTCGCAGAGGGCGATGCAACCAAGTTTCACTCGCCCGGCAGTTGGGTGGTGGAAGGCTGCAGAGTCGAAATGAAGTCGTCGGCCCGCAGTTTCACCACGGCGTTCGGCGAAGCGATGATCGACCTCATGCGCAAGGATGAGAAAGTCGTCACCTGCACCTCAGCCATGCCCGACGGCACCGGGCTCAATCTTGTCATCCCCAAGTTCCCCAACCGCGCGTGGGATACCGGCATCTGCGAAAGCCACGCCATGGACATGATGGCGGGTCTGGCGAAAACCGGTTTCAAGCCCTTCTTCGCGGTGTATTCCACGTTCGTGCAGCGTGCATTTGACCAGGTCTTCCAGGAAGTTTCCCTCCAGGGTCTGCCCGTGCGATTGTGTCTTGATCGGGCGGGGCTTGTCGGCGGCGACGGCGCGGTGCATCACGGGTTCTGCGACATTTCCATCCTGCGCATCTTTCCCAAGGCTGTACTGCTTGCAGCGATGGATGAACAGAGTCTCGTCGCCGGCCTTGAGTTCATGCGCAATTACAACGATGGCCTGAGCGTGATCCGCTATCCGCGCGATTCCGTCTCCGACATGTTCAAATCGCAGGCGTGCCCGCCGTTTGAATTGGGCAAGGCCCGCGCGCTGCGCGAACACGCCGAGCCGGACATCGCGATTCTCGGCTACGGCGTGATGGCGATCGAGGCGATGAAGGCCTTGGAGCACCTCAACGGCCACAGCGAGTACAAGGTGAACGTGTACGATGCACGCTTCGCCAAGCCCGTGGATCGCGCGCTTATCCGTTCGCTGATGGAACGCAGCGTGCCGATCATCACGGTTGAAGATCACTCGCTCACCGGCGGGTTTGGATCGTGCGTGGCGGATGCGGCGATTGAAATGAATTTCGATGCACGATTGATCACGCGCATGGGTCTTCCTGAAAGTTGGATTTACCAGGACGACCGAAAATCGCAGTTGGTCGAGGCGGGCATTGACGCGGTAAGCATCGCGCGCGTTGTGCGCGAGGTGCTGGATGCTCAGCAGAGCGTGGAAGTGATTACGACCACCGCCAAGTCGGCCTCGACGATCAGGCCGTGATCTTTCATTGACGACTTCGACACAGCGTCAAACGCCACGTCAATTCCGCGTGCCCGGCGCACGCAGGGCGCGTGCTTCGTTGCGTTGTCGCGCTGTGACTCGGACCACTCCCGCATGACCGCCGGAGGCGCGGGGGCGACCCGGCTTGGCGCGTGTGCGACTCAATTCAATCCCAATCGAGCGCCTATTCACAGTCCCAATCGCTCACGCTCAGCGCGGATCGCCTGAATGCAAATCTGAATATGCTGCGTTTCATCGACGCCTGCGACCGGCCCGAGTTCCGCGATGCCTGTTTTGATGTCTTTGCGCGAAACTGCCGCCGCGAACGCCTTGTCCTTCAATTTCTTCTTCACGCTTGAAGGCTCAAGGTCGGTGATGCCGTTGGGCCGGACCTTGCAGCAGGCGACAATGAACCCCGCCAGTTCGTCGACCGCGAAGAGCGCCTTCTGCATCGGCGTGAGACGGGGCGTGCCGCTGTAGTCGGCATGCCCGAGAATAGCATTGATGATCTCGTGATCAACATCCGGATGATGGTCGCGCAAATGGTGCACGCCGACGAACGGATGATCCACTTTCGATGGATGCTTCTCGTAATCGAAATCGTGCAGCAGGCCGCAGATGATCCAGCGCGACTTTTCGTCCGGTTCCAGCCGCTCCGCGTACGCGCCCATGCACGCGGCTACGCATTCCATGTGAGTGCGCAACGCGGGGTTTTGCGTCCACTGGTGCATGAGTTGCCGCGCTTCGTCGATGGTCATTGCGCCATCGTAGCGTGCGCGGCCTTCAGGCGCACATATCGGCGGATGCATCGCTGGCCCACGTAACGCTCGACGTACCGTCCACCCACGATCAGTCCCACAAAGAACGCCAGACACACGAAATGAATCGCCAGCAACAGGCGAACGCGATCAAACCCAGAAATGATATTGGCGACCATGGCGACCACTCCCACTATGCCCAGGAAATAGGCCAGCAGAACCAGATGCAGCAACAACGCGAGCCACAATCCCTCATTGCTGCCGAACTTCCTTCTGACGTAGTTCAGCAGCACAATCCACACGCAAAGGATGGTCAGGAACAGCGACCAGAGCAGCGCCTCCGACGGCGAATGGTTCACCGATGCAATGCCCAACCCGAAGAATGAACCCAGTGAAGTGAGAAAAATCCAGGCCAGCGGCACGGCCAGCACGTTGTACAGCGGAGCCTTGAACCAGGGCGCTGTCCAGCGGTTGGCGATCATCTTCGCGATGTCGGACTGCATTCCACATTCAGGGCACTGCACGATCGGCCCGGAAAGCCCGCGAAGGTTGTATTGGCATTGCGGGCAGGCAAGATCTTCCTGAATCGAATCTGCAAGTTGTGCGGCGGGCTGCCCCATCGCGTCAATCTTCGCACACATCAGCCTGCGGTTCCAGCCGGCGACACGATCAGTGCTTTCGGATACAACGGGGCAAACATCCCGGAGTTGATGATGTTCACCACTGCAACCCTTGCCGCCGCCCTGCTCATGCAAACGACAAACGAGATTCCCCGAGACCTGCTCACCGTGGCTGAAACAAGCGACTACACCGCGACCGCCACGAGCGCGCAGGTCATGGACCTGATCGAACGCATCCGCCAGCGTTCGAACATCATGAGCGTAAGCGAACTGGGCAAAACCGTTGAAGGCAAGCCGATCCCGCTGCTCACGTTCGCCAACCCGCCCTATGCGCTTCCCCAATCCAATGATCTCGCGGCATCAGATGCGCGCCGCGACCGCCCCATCTGCTTCATCATGGCGAACATCCACGCCGGCGAAGTCGAAGGCAAGGAGGCCTGCCTCATGCTAGCGCGCGAGATTGCACTTGATCCGAACCATCCCCTGCTCAAGGACCTGATCATTGTCATCGCGCCCAACTACAACGCCGATGGCAATGACAAGTTCGATGACGTCGCCAAGAACCGTCCCGGCCAGGTTGGTCCTGCCCATTGCGGCATTCGCCCCAATTCCGATGGCCTTGATCTCAATCGCGACTACATGAAATTGGAAGCGCCCGAAACCCGCGCGCTGGTCCGGTTCCTCAACGATGTCGATCCCGACATCACCATCGATTGCCACACCACCAACGGCTCGCATCACCGTTACGTGCTTACCTACGAAGCGCCGCTGAATCCCTCCGGCCATGCCGCGCCCATCGAGTTCGTGCGCGAGCAACTGCTGCCCGAAGTCACCCGCCGCGTCAAGCAGCACACCGGATACGACATGTGGCACTACGGCAACTTCAACCCCGCGCACACGATCTGGGAAACGTACTCAGCCCAGCCGCGCTTCGGCGGGCCTTATCAGGGTCTGCGAAACCAGATGTCGGTGCTGAGCGAAGCGTACTCCTACGCGCCATACAAGGATCGCGTCATCGCCACGCGCGAATTCATCCGCGAGATTCTGCAGTACGTCGCCGAGAACAAGGCCAAAGTGATCGACATCAACAGGCGGGCGCGACTTGAAACGACGCGCAAGGGCGAAAACCCGCAGCCGTTCGATGACGTCGGCATCCGCCACCGAATTGCTGCGATGAGCGAACCCGCAATCGTCAAAGGCTACGAAGGGGCCGAGGGTGGCGAAGGCGGTGCCGTCGCTGATCCGAATCTTGATCTCGGGGCACCCAAGAACTATTCCGTCGTGCATCTTGGCCGATTTGAGCCCACCCTCAGCGTCCGCCGGCCGCACGCCTATCTCATTCCGCAGGGACATTCCGCCATCGTTGAAAAACTGCATCAGCACGGCATCGTCGTCAAACCCTTTGAAGGTGTCGCAACGGCTGAGGCGTACACAATCAGCGCGATTCATCACGCCAAGCGCGAGTTTCAAGGACATCGTGAAGTGGTGTTGGATGTGCAGGCAAAACGCGATCGCCGCACGCTTCCATCCGGTTCCTTCATCGTGCAGACCGCCCAACCACTGGGCACGCTTGCGGTGTATCTGCTGGAACCGCAGTCCGAAGACGGGCTTGCGACGTGGAATTTCTTCGATCAGTCCATCGAGATCGGCAAGGAGTTCCCGATCCTGTGCGTGCAGCATGCGAGCGATCTCGAATTACACTAGCGCCGCATGACGATGCGGCGCCACGTGCGTCATGTGCAAGCGAGCACCGCATGATAATGCGGTGCTCAGGCATCATCGACCGGTGACTTGCTCGATCATCAATGATGCAGTTCCTTCACGATGCCTTCATATCTGCGATCAACGGGCATGAGAAAGAGCGCGATGGATTCGAACAGCCGCTGCGTCAACCGCTCAAACGCGGGGTAGTACTTGTGGTTCTGTTCGCGCAACTGCTCGGGCGTGATGTTCGCCTCGCGCAGGGCTTCAGGCTCTTCGCGCATCCACGTTTCAATGGTTTGCAGCGTCACTTCCGGGTGGTATTGGAAGCCGTAGGTGCGCAGCCCCACCGCCCACGTCTGCACCTTGCATTGCGATGAACTGGCCAGCAGCCGCGCGCCCGGCGGCAATTCAGAAACGTAATCGCGATGATAGTGAAACATCAAGGAGGTCCAAGGCATTCCGGCGTGAATCGAATCTTCGCGGCCCGACGCCGTCAGGCTCACTTCGTTCCAGCCGAACTCGATGCCATCCGGCATCATTTCCACTTTACCGCCTAGCGCGCGGGCAAGAATCTGGCTGCCAAGACACAAGCCGACGATGGGCATGGCGATCTCGTTGGCCTGCCTCATCAGTTCCATCTGCGGCTTCAGCCATTCGTGTGAATCGTCGTAAGCAGACTGAGGCCCGCCGCAGGAAACAATGCCATCGACGTTGTCCAAGTCCCTGGGCATGTCGTCGCCCTGGTCCAGCCGGACAAAGTGCAGCCGGTGGCCGTAATCGCGAAGCGTGACGCCGAGTCGCTCGGCCCGAGAGGTGTCGCTGTGCTCGAAGATGAGGATCGCCATGATGTGGAGTCTAGTGGTTGAGGCAAGGCACGGTCAAAAAGAAAAGAAGCGACGATGATGAGGTTGGAGCGTGGCGCAAACCGGGCGACGACGCGCATGGCGAACCGATCAGATCGGCGACGTGACGGCATCGTCAACCGCGAAGAAGACGAGGATACTGCGTGCCGCACTCCGTGCAGACGGGGCGTGTACCAATCGGATACGCGCACGCCGGGCACAGTCCATGCCGCAGGCGGTGACGCCGGCGCATCGCCGACAGAACGGTCCTGAACGCCCAAAAAGCAGTTGCGTAAAAGAGAATGTTGATCACCATTCCCGGCAATATCGGCACGATTGGGAACTCCTGCGGAGTCTGCGGTGACCACGGCCAAAACGTCGCTTGAAACGCGCGAGAATGATCAGAGTTGTACCGCTCAACCCAATGCTGGAGTTCCAGACATACCGCAGGCCAACCGTACGCCTTGCTGTATGCGAAGAATGTGCCGCTCATGTCCACTTGGTCGTACGCGGCCAACGATTGGTACCCAAACCGATGCATGAGATGCACGACAGCAGGACGTTCACAAAAATGCTCGGGCGCGTACCGTCGCCACCATTCGATCACGTTTGCGCTCGGCGGCTGCGGTTTTGTAAACGCGTATTGATCGACATACGGCCATGATGGCAAACATAGCCCCCAAGTCAGCGCGACCGTCAAAGCCGTACCCACGAACAGGGACCAAGTGACGAGTGTGATGATTTGGCGAGGACGTGCGCTGGCTGCCATGCACGTATGGTATCACTGGTTCGCGGACTGCCGCGCCTGACGAGCCGATCCGGTGCGCCGCGGCTCCAAACCATAATGACTCGTGAGGTAGGCAACGTTCAGATCGAGCATCTCGATTCCGCCCGGCTGGCGTCAGTCGCCCCCGCTTTCCTTGCGCATCATGATCGTCGCGTCGTGCCCCTCCAGATACTCCTGCGAGAAACTGACAAGGCTGGTTCGACTGAGCGACCAGTCGATCCACTTGATCGTGTCGAATCGCCTCGCCGGACCGATGTCGCGGCGAGTGCAGTTGACGCTGGTGCGGTTGGAAAGGAAATTGAACACGACGCCCTTGCGGGCCGCGTCAAACGCATCGCTGACGAGTTCCCGGGCCATTTCCTCATCCATCGTGTTCAGCGTGCCGGAGATGCAGACGACATCAGGCGAAAACCGCGCCAGCGGGGAGTGATCGTGAATCAAGTCGGCGTGATGAAATTCGCATCGCTCCAGGTCCCGCCCGCGCGCCGCTTCAATCAACTGATCGACCGCATCGATGCCGATGTACCGCTTGAACTTCACACCCCGGCGAATCAGGCGATCCCCGAAGTCGCCCGTGCCGCAGCCTGCATCGAGGACCACCGAGTCCTCGAATCCGGCCAGTTCGATCATCACATCAAATCGCAACTGCTGGGCTTCGCGGCTGTTCCACAGCGTGGCGGAGAAACTCGGCCCGAACCGCTTCACCGCTTCGTGATAGGGCTTCAAATAGTGATCGCTGGGACGGCTGGGCATGCAAGCATCATACGGTTGGGTCCCGTCGGGCACGAGTGTCCCGCAGCCGCGCACCCGCCGGGCAGTTCACGCCACGGCCTGCTACCATAAATCACAGATCGCCAGCAATGCAACGGAGCGCACCATGAGTCAATATTCAGATCCGCGACAGGGACCGCCTTCCATTGGCGCATCGAACACCGGTCAGCCGTACGGCCGTCCACAGGTGGTTCAGGTGGTGGCCAAGCCCGGTGGATTCTGGCGTGCGATGTCGATCATCGCGGGTTTGTTCCTCTTCGGGGCGGTGTTCATCGTCGGTATCGTGATGGGAATTGCGGTGATGGTTGCGGGCGCGAATTACGACACAGTCATCGTTCCCGAACCGTATCGAAATGGCGATGATCGATACACGGTGGCGGTCATTCCGGTGGAAGGGGTCATTGACGAGAGGCAGGCCGAGTTCGTTCGCGCGGCGGTGGATTACGCACTCGACGACAGTTCGATTCGCGCGGTGGTTCTGCGGGTGGATTCGCCCGGCGGCGGCGTCACGCCTTCGGATCAGATCTGGTACGAAATCAATCGCCTGAAGAAACAGGGCATGCCGGTGGTCGCCAGTTACGGCGGCGTCGCCGCGTCGGGCGGGTACTACGTTTCATGCGGCGCGGATTACATCATCGCGCAGGAGACGTGCATCACCGGTTCCATCGGCGTCATCGCGCAGGTGCTGACGCTCGAAGGCTTGATGAACAAGGTCGGCGTGCAGCCGGTCACGCTTGTCGCCAGCGGTTCGCCTGAGAAATCGGTCGCGAACGACATCTTCCGATCGTGGACCGAACAGGACAAGGCCAAGGTTCAGGTGATGTTGGACTCGGCGCATCGGACGTTCATCAATCGCGTGAGCGATGGACGCAAGAACGTGATCAGCGATCCAATGCAGATCAGCGCGATCGCCAACGGCTCCATTTACACCGCGCAGCAGGCGATCGAAAACGGATTAATCGACGCGATCGGCTATCTGGATGACGCGGTCACCACAGCCGAGTCGCGCGCCAAGATTGGGGCGGGGTCGGCGATGGTGGTCATCCTTCGCCAGCCGCCCACGCTGGGCGATGCACTCTTCGCCGCTCAAGGTCGTTCGCGCACCATTCAGGCGGCAGGCGCGCTGGACGCCAACGCCGTCCGCGCGCTGGTGAACGACCTTTCCTCACCCCGCGCCATGTATCTGATGCATTGACGCCCTCGGCGTCGGATGTGGACGGTGCATCGCATTCCTCAGGCCATGACTGCACGATTCCATTCATGGGTGTTCGCCGCGCTCGTGGCTGCGTCGTTGCCATTCAGCGGCGAAAGCGCGGTGGCGCAGTCGAAAGTGACTGCGGCAAATCTCAGCGATGAGCATGTGCAAAAGGCGATCGCCACGCTTGCCGAATCGCTGCACGCGCGCAAGCATCCGCAGCGATTCTGGGAACTGGCGCGCGTGCCCGCCAACGAAAGTTCGCGCCAGGGCGGCGGATACACGGCATTGGCCGCGCTCGCGCTGCTGAACGCGGGGCAGTCCTACCAGGACCCGCGCCTGCGCGACGCGGTGGATTATCTTGCTGCGTTGAACATGGAAGGCACCTACGCGGTGACGATGCGGGCAAGTCTGTGGGCAAAACTGCCGCAGCGGTTTCATGAGAATCTCGCCGCCGACGCACGCTGGCTGCTGGAGGGTTTCAGCGAACCCAACGGCGGCTGGGACTACGTGAAGAATCCCACCGCCAAATACCACGACAATTCAATCCGCCAGTTCGGCGCGCTCGCACTATGGGAAGCTGCCAAGCGCGATGTCAAAGTGCCGCGCCCAGTGTGGGAGCGCTTGGAGCGCGCCTATCTCAACATGCAACTTTCCGATGGCGGCTGGAACTACAAAGGTGAAGGCGCAGCCACAGGCTCCATGACGACGGCGGGGCTGGCGACGCTGTTCATCACGCAGGACCTTCTCCACGCCGCGGAATCTGTAAAACTGGGCGCATCCTCAACTTCTTCGCCGCATGAAAAGGCGATCGAAATGGGCCTGACGTGGATGGACAAGAACTTCTCCCCCACCGCCAATCCCGGCAAGAACACGCACTTCTTCTATTACCTCTACGGCATCGAGCGCGTCGGCCTGGCCAGCGGTTACAAGCGTTTCGGCGGGCGCGACTGGTTCCGCGAAGGCGCTGCGGAGTTGATCGATCGCCTGTGCGCATGGGATGCGGCGTCGCAAACATTTTCATTGCGCAGTGCAGCGGCTTCACCCAGCAAAACCGATGAGATTTCCTTCGCGCTTCTGTTTCTCAGCCGCGGCCGCGTGCCGGTGGCGTTCAACAAATTGCAGTTCTCCGGAGCATGGAACAACCGGCCGCGCGATGTCGCCAATCTCACGCACTGGATCGGAGAGAACAGCGAAAGCGAATTGAGTTGGCAGATCGTCAATCTCGAATCCGAACCGAACTCGTGGCTGGATGCGCCGCTGCTGTATCTCGCCTCGCACGAACCACTGCCGTGGATGAAGGGACACACCATCGACGCCAAGGCATATGCGCGGCAGGTGAAGCAATTCATCGACCAACGCGGCGCCGGAACGCTCGAAGTCGATGCAAATCCGCCGGCCCCGCCATCGATCGCCGAGTTGAAAAAACTGAAACGCTACCTGGAACTCGGCGGCACGATCCTCGCCGTCAACGAAGGTGGTTCAAAGGCGTTCGTGGACTCGATCGAAAGGGCGGGGCTGCTCATGTTCCCGCAATACGACTGGCGAAACCTGCCCGAGGACCACTGGGCATACACCGCGCACGAAACAGTCAACGGCCGCCGCCCACCGCTGCGCGGACTTTCCAACGGCGTGCGCGAGTTGATCATCCTCTGCACCGCAGGCGAGCTTCCAGCAGCCTTTCAGACCAGCGACACGCGCCAAATCGCCGACTTCCAGACCGCCGCCAACATCTACTTCTACGCCTCGGAACTCAACCGACCTCGCCCACGATTGGCACAGCATGCAGTAGCGGTAAATGAATCATCGAGCGTCAAGATGGACATCACCATCGTTCGCGCTCTGCACGAGGGCAACTGGAAGCCCGAACCCGCAGCGCTCGAAATCTTCGCCGCGCAGCAGGCCAGCCGCGGCATGAACATCCGGCTCGTCGATCATCCGCTGGCGAAGATTCACGAGATCGATCCGAAGCCCGCGCTCGTGATCGTGAGTGGAATCGAAGCCCATCATTTCACGCCTGAACAGATTGCCGCGATCAAGTCGTGTATTTCCGAGGATGGGGTGATCCTGTTTGAAACCATCGGCGGACGTGGCGAGTTTGCAGCGTCAGCCGAAATCATGATGGAGCAGGCGTTCGGCAAGTCCATTGAATCGGTGCTG
The DNA here is from genome assembly GCA_946886375.1 of uncultured Phycisphaerales bacterium. The sequence continues at coordinate 27 of CAMPIL010000054.1, read as the reverse complement.
CGCACAAGCCTCATCACCGGGCAGGAC
>CAMPIL010000053.1 GCA_946886375.1 uncultured Phycisphaerales bacterium | reverse complement strand
TCATTGATTGCGATTGACAATCCCAAATGGTTCATTTGAAGCGCTCGCGACTGATACGTCGCGGGCGTTTGCGTTGTTGTAATTTCAACGTATCCAATTGTTATCACCGCGAGCAGGTCATTCACCGTTCCGCTGTGATCAAGGTCCGCCGGCCAGATGGTGGTCTGCGGCGGGCATGAACCCCATGTACTGATCACGCCAAGCAGATCGTTCACGTTTACCGCGCTGTCGCGCGTGACATCGCCGGGCGTGAGTTTGCGAACCTGAATGGCGTTGAGCGCAGCGCCGATGCCAAAACCCGACAAGAATTCGCGAATCAGGAATCGCTCTTGACCTGCGATTGTCGCCAGAGTTTCAGCACTTGGGTTTCACGGTCGGGCTTGATACCCGCACGCAATTCCCGGGGATCAGGCATCTGCGGCACAGGCTGGCCGACGTGCTTGGATTGCATTTCGGCGGTAACGCGCACGCGACGCTCCAATTCCTTCGGCCACCAATTCAGAATTGCCGCGACCGTATCTTCAACAGGGCGCATCTTCAGGCCCGCAGCTGCGGCCTTGGCATTGCTGCGCAGGTGAAATCCCGCGTAGTCGCCCTCGTGCGGAATCCACAGCGGCATGTCGCCCCACGGCGAAACTTGCTGCTGCTCCAGGAACTCGGCCGACGCCCACGTCAACGTCGCATCGCTCTTGGCCGCCTTCTTGCACGCTTCGAGCACCTCGCCCATCGTCAGTTTGTTCGGGCCGGGATTGATCGCGTTGAAGATGCCAGTGGTGTTGTTCTCGATGAGCAGGACGATCCATTCCGCAAGATCGCGCACATCGATCAACTGCACCGGATCGTCCGCCTTTCCGGGCGCGAGCACTTCGCCTCCCTTGGCGATGCGCAGCGGCCAATAGGTGAATCGATCGGTGGGATCGCCCGGACCGACAATGAGGCCGGGCCTGACAACGGTGGTGCGTCCGGGCAGGATGGATTCGATGGTTTGCTCGCACAGCGCCTTGAGTCCGCCGTAGTTCTCGAATTGGGCGCCCATCGTCTCAACGTCGGGATCAGCAACCGACGCGGTGTCGCCGGATTCATCTTCGTTCGGCCGTGCGTTGCTCGCGTAGGCGGAAATGCTGGAGACGTAGACATATTGCTTCACATTGGGCGCGAGCAGTTCAGCCGAGGCTTTGACGATCCGCCGATATTGGCCGGAAGTGTCGACCACGGCGTCCCATGTCTTGCCTTGCAGCGCTTCAAGGCCGCGCGGCGAGGGATTGATGTAGTTGCCTTGCTCATCCTTGGTTTCGTCGGCGGGCAGGTTTGGATCGCGATTCCCGTACAAATGCTCAACGCCATCGATCAAGCCGATGCGTTTCTCAGTGCGGCCGCGGTTGAACAGCGTGAGCGAATGGCCGCGCGCTTTCGCGGCATCGACGATGGCCGGCCCGAGAAAACCGGTTCCGCCGAGAATGAGAATGCGCTTGGGCGCGGGCTTGGCGGATTGCGGCTCGGCGCCGCGCGCGGGTGCGGACGTATTCATAATCGCTCCCAATCCGAAAATGAGCGCGGCGAGGGCGGTCGAGATACGAAGGGAATGGCAGCGGAACATGCATTGCTCCTGAGGAAGGCGAGGCAGACGCCGAGCGCTTGGCGCGCAGGTGGTCTGATCGCACTCATACACCAGCCCCGGAATCAAGTTGCACGATCAGCCGCTCAGGGCTTCTCAAGCATCGGTTCAACCGGCGCAGGTTCGGTGTTGCCTGGCATGGCTGGCCTGGTCGAGGCCGGTGGCGCGGGTTCCTTGAGTTCTTCGCGCGGTAGGACGAGGCTCGCCACATCAACGCGGTACATGAACTCGGCAAATGGTCCGATCAGGGGCGGATTGTCGAATGACCCACGATCCAGCCGCTCTTCATTGACATGCACTTCGGGAACCAGCGTCCCGCGAAGGATCAACACATCAAGTTCGCCTCGGGCTTCGTACCGGGCCAGACGATCGACCAGATTCTGGGTCAGCACGACCTGGAACGGGTTCCCCAGTCGAACGTCGGTCTGCGGGTCTACGGCGACGAGGGTGATGATGCGATGGCCCGCGGGTGAGATTCTTCCATCAACCACGCGCACGTACCATTTGATCGGCGAGCGAAACTGACGATTCACGCCGTTGCGCCAGCCATCGAGTTTCTTGAGGTAGGCCCGGCGGTTGCGATCTCCAGCCGCGCCCCAATCCATGTCGGCCATGGCTTCGTCGTGGCTGGCGATGATGGCATTGAACAGCGCACGGGGGCTCGCGTTGGGGATCGATTCATCGACGGTGATCTCTTCCTCGTCAAGCGGCGGCGAAGTGGGCTGAGTTGATGCGGGGGGGGCGGCCCGACGCGCGGCAAGTTCACGCTCGAGTTGTGCGATGCGGCCTTCCAGTTCGCCATTGCGTTGACGGGCCAGGTCCAACTCCTTTTCGAGCGTTTCAATCTGCGAGGCCAGCAGTTGATTCTGCCTGCGGAGGTCGCTGGCGCTTTCCTGCCCAAAGACGGGGCTTGCCGTCCAGCAAGCGGCGAAAATGGCGATCATGGCCATCGAGTTCAACTTCATCAAAAGTCTGGTCCGGTGCATTCTCGGTTCCTTTGCGTACGCCTGAGCAGAGTCGCCCGGCCTTGGGCGAATTGGCCCGGATTTCGGGACCTGCGTGATTGGGGGGAATTCTCTCAGGCTGGCGGGGGTTTTCAACCGTATCATTGTATGTGCGGCTGAGGCCGATCGGTTCCATCGGCAGCCCCACGAGTTTTGTGCAATGTTCGTGCGTCTGGAACGTAGTAGTCAATAGTCGCCGGCACGGTTGCGATTCTGCTCTGGGCAGTTTCAGTCGGGAGGTATGACATGAACGACATTCGCGCACTGTTGCAGATCGCTTCTCGCCGGCTGGAACTGACGACCTTCATCGGCGCCCTGCACGCCACGGCGATTGTCGCCGGCGCTATTGCGCTGGTTCTGATGGTGGTCGACCGGCTTGCATCGGCGGCGGGCATTGTACCTTGGGCGTGGGTTGGCCCAGCGCTGGGCGCGGCGGCGGTGGGGGCTGCGGCGATCCTCTGGGCGCGCCGCCGGCCGACCGAACCGCACGTCGCATTGGTCGTGGATGAGCGACTGGACCTTCGCGAGAAACTTTCAACTGCATTGCACGTTCAGGGACGTGACGATGGGTTTGCGCAGGCGGCGATCGAGGACGCGGTGCTCACCGCGCGCGATCCGCGCACGCACGAATTGGCCCGTCGCCGCTTTGCCGTCACTCCCCCTGCCGCATGGTGGGTCAGCCCGTTGATCGTGCTGGCGGCAGTCATGCTGTCGCTGGTTCAGCCTCGGAACATCTTTGCCCGTGATCCGAAACTTCAATCTGATGTCACTCAGGCGAAACTTGAATCGGAGAAGTCCATCGAGGCGGTGATCAAGTCCATCCAGGAAAAGCCGGAACTGAGCAAGGAACTGGCAATGGGCGAAATTTCCAAGGAAGGCATCGATCCCGATGCGCTTCGCAGGCCTGAGGAGTTCAAGCAATCCGCGCTGAAGAAGTTGACGGATCTGAACAAGAAACTGGATGAGATTCTCAACGGCGAAAAGGGCAAGACCGCTCAAGCCTTGGACAAGTCGCTGAATCAACTGCAGACCCCGGAAGAAGGCCCGGCGAAGGAACTGGCTGAATCGATGGCCAAAGGCGATTTCGCAGCGGCTCAGAAAGCCCTCCAGGAACTGATGGACAAGGCCCAGAACGGCAACATGTCTGAAGAGGAGAAGAAGCAGCTCGCTGAGCAGCTGAAGAACATCGCGGAGCAACTCGAGAAGCTCGCGCAGCAACAGCAGCAGTTGCAGGAAGCATTGAAGCAGGCGGGCATGGATCCGAACCTTGCGAACAACTCGCAGGCGCTTCAGCAGGCGATCCAGAACAACCAGAATCTCAATCAACAGCAGAAGCAGCAACTTCAGCAGATGGCGCAGGCGCAGCAGGCTGCGGCCCAGATGTGCCAGGGCATGGGACAGGCCTGCCAGCAAATGGCGCAGGCGTGCCAGGGCGGTGAAAAGGGGCAGATGCAGCAAGGCGCGGGCCAAATGGCGCAGCAACTTGGCCAGATGGAGCAATTGCAGCAGTTGCTTCAGGAAGCGCAAGCCGCAGCCGGTCAGTGCCAGGGGCAATCACAGGGATTAGGCCAGGGTCTGAACATGCAGCAGGCGATGCAGCAGTGGAGCGTGAAGAACGGCAACCAAGGGCAGTGGGGCCGCGCTGCGGGCGGGCAGTCGCAGTACGCCAAGACACCCACGCGCACCAAACTTGAGCAATCAAAGGTGCAGACGGTCGAAGGCGACGTCATCGCCAAGCAACTGTTCGATGGCCAGCAGGTTCGCGGCGAATCCAAGGCCAAGGCCAGCGCTGTTGCCGAAGCGGTCCGCAAAGGCGTTGACGAAGCCCAGACCGAAGACAATCTGCCACGCATCTATCAGGAAGCGCAGCAGCATTACTTCGGCGAACTTGAAAAACTTACCAAGGCAACAGAGGAGAAAGCGGCTGAGGGGAACAAGCCCGCTGATCCCGCAAAGCCTGACGACGCGCCAGCCGACAACGAGCCCGCCAAGGATGACGGAAACTCCTGAGGTTTCCGGGTGAGTCATAGCCGCTGTTGCGGATCATTCCGGGCGCGTACCATCAGCGGCCATGCGCGTCCGCTGCGTCGGTCTATCGATCATTCTCGTGGCCATTTCATGCCTGGCAACGGCCTGCCGGCGCGATGACCGCCCTGTCGTCGTAGTCTACGTGTCGGCTGACGAACACATTGCACGGCAGGTGATCGACGCGTTCGAGCGGGAGGCCGGCATTCGGGTGTTGATGGTGGGCGACAGCGAAGCGCGAAAGACCACCGGACTGGTTGAACGATTGATCGCGGAAAAGAACAGGCCGCAGGCGGATGTGTTCTGGTCATCTGAGGTGTTCATGACCATTGATCTCGCGCAGGCGGGAGTTTTACGCGAGCATCGCTCGACCGCCACGGCCGACTGGCCCAAGGCATTTCGCGATGAGCTAGACAGATGGTACGGCTTCGCGGCACGGGCCCGCGTGATCGTGTACGCGCCCGACCGAGTGCCGGAAGATCAGATTCCAAGAACATGGATGGACTTGACGCAGGATCGTTTCAAGAACCGCATCGTGATGGCAGATCCGCGATTCGGAACAACCGGCGGCCACCTCGGCGCGATGAAAGCCTACTGGGATCGTGAAGTCATGCCCGGGTATTTCGCGGCTTTCATCGAAGGACTTGTGGCGAACGGCGTGCGCATGCTGCCCAGCGGGAACGCGGGCGTGGTGGAAGCCGTAGCCAAAGGCGAAGCCGACGTGGGCATGACAGATACCGACGATGTCTGGGCTGCGCAAGCGCGCGAATTCAACGTGCAGTTGATCTATCCCTCCCACAACGTCGAGCAGGAAGCGGCCGGTGCGGGCACGCTGCTCATTCCCAACACCGCGGCGATCATCAACGGGGCTCCGCATCCTGTGCAGGCGGCCAGGTTCATGGATTTTCTGCTTTCTGAGCGCGTGGAGCGCATGCTCGCGGAATCAACATCCCACAACGTTCCCATTCGAGCGCAACTGGCCGAGAAATATCCGCAATACGCAGTGCCACATCACTTGAAGGTGGACTACGTGCAGGCAGCCGCGGCGCGCAAGCCCGCGGTTGAATCGTTCATGCATGCCATAAACGCAGGAGAGCACGCCGATGAGTCGTAGCGGCTGGCTTCTGCCGATGATCGCACTTGTCGCGTGGGTGATCGCTGTGGCGTATCCGGTCTCGGCCGCACTCGCAGGGTTGGCGACGCAAACGCGAAGTGACGTCGAATTCAGATCATCCACCCAACTTCTGATCACGAGCGTGGCATGGGCGGGCGCGGTGGCGCTGGGCGCGGTCATGGTGGGATGGGCGCCGGGGCGCGTGCTGGGCAAGGCGTTGCACCGTGGCGGGTTCGTGCCGCTGGCAATCTTGTTTCTCGTGCCGATTTGCCTTCCCGCGTACGTCGTGTTCTATGCGTGGTGGCAGAGTTGGCCGTCCGAGGGTGCGGTGTACCGGTGGATCGTGGCGAACCACCACATGCAACTGGCCCGCCATGCCACGCTGTACATCGGATTGGTGTGCTGGTCTTGGCCTCTGGTGAGTTGGTGCGTGGCGGGGAGCGTTGCCAACACGCCTGCACAGCGCAGCGAATTGCTACTCCTGGATGGCGCTGGACCTCTCTATCGGACCTGGGACAGTCTGCGGACCGACCTTCGTGGCCTTGCCGTTGGTGCTCTGCTGGTGTTTCTTGTGACATTGGCCAACACGACGTGCTTTGATCTTTCGGAGGTCTTCACTTTCGCCAACGAACTTCGTGCTGCAGCCGCGCTGGGTGCGAATGTGAAAGATGTGCTGATTGCCGGCAGCCCTGCACTCCTGGTCGCCGGTGCAGGCGCTTGTGCAGTGTGGATGTTGCTGGCCAATCGACCGCGCGAGGTCGCGACACGCGTGCGGCCGGCAGCGGGAGTGACGGTCGCAATGACGTCCGCGTTCTGGTGCGCCACGGTGCTGCTGCCGCTTGCGCTCTTCACCCGCGCCATGCTGGTGAACGATGTCAGCCACTCCGCATTCATCGAGTTCTACACGCTCTATCGCTGGAGCGTGCTCAATACCGTGCTGTATGCGATCTGCTCCGGAGTCATCGCGGCCCTGGTCGCGTGCGGGCTTGCGATGGCGTGGCAGGATCATCGAAGATTGGTGCGGGACAGTGCGACGATCGCGGCGATTGGCTGGCTCATCGCAGCGCTCGTGCCGGGCACGGTCATCGGCGCTGGGCTTCGGGCTGCGTTCAACACGCCGCTTTCCGAATGGATCTACAACAATCCCGCGATCCTGATCATCGGGCATCTGGCGAGTTTCGGGTTTGTAGCGGCGTTGATGGGTCGGTGGATCGCGCTGCGCGAGCCGCACCAACTTTCAGATCTGCGAAGACTCGATGGCGTGCGATCGCTCCTCGGGCAGATCGAATCATCCTGGCCAAGGATGCTTGCCGGCGGCGCGGCTGCGTTTGCGATTGTGTTCGTGTTTGCCCTCGGCGAAATTCCCGTCACTGCCTCGGTCAATCCGCCCCACGCCAGCGGCGCGGGTCCGCTTTCGCTCACCCTGCTGAACGACATGCACTACCAGCGGCCGCAAACGGTAATGGTTGCAACGCTGGGCATGATTGCCGCCGCCATTGCTGCCGCAGCGGTTGTCGCGGTCGCATGGCGTCTTCGTCAATGGTCCGGAGCCGCGACCATGCGCTGTGCGGCCACGTTCATCTGCGGATTGGCGATGGCGCTCGGCGGCTGCACGCCTGATGACCCGAATCAGCCGCAGTCACTCGAACCGCTTAACGTCTTTGGCGTCGCGGGAACCGCGCTGGGCCAGTTCGCTTATCCGCGAGCCATAGATGTGGACTTCGCCCGCGAATACATCTATGTGGTGGATAAGCAAGCTCGCGTGCAGAGATTCGGCTTCGATTGCCGCCCGCAAATGCAATGGCGCATGCCCGAACATTCCAACGGCAAACCCACCGGCATCAGCATCGCGCCCGATGGAACTGTCTTCGTCCCCGATACCCACTATTTCCGCGTGATCGCCTACGACCCCGATGGCAACGAGATCATGCGCTTCGGCGAATACGGGCGCGAACCGGGCCAGTTCATTTACACCACCGATGTCGCCTTTGGGCCGCAAGGGCGGCTGTACGTTTCGGAATATGGTGGGAACGATCGCGTGCAGGTGTTTGATTCCAGCGGCAGATTCATCTTTCAGTTTGGCTCAATGGGCAGTGAGCCCGGACAATTCAGCAGGCCGCAATCCATGACGTTCAATCGCGAACAGACCGAATTGTTCATCGCAGACGCGTGCAATCATCGCATTGACGTGTTCGATCCCGATGGCCATTTCCTTCGGAGTTTCGGTAAACCGGGGCGGGCGGCGGGAGAACTGACCTATCCCTACGGCCTGGCCATGCTTGCCGACGGCACGCTGATGGTGGCGGAGTTCGGCAACAATCGACTGCAGCGGTTCGATCAAGCCGGGAACAGCCTGGGAATCTTTGGAACCATCGGCCGTGGACCGGGCGAATTGCAGTATCCTTGGGCGGTTGCCGGCGCACAGGACCGCGTCTTCGTTCTGGATTCCGGGAACAATCGCGTGCAGGTGATTCGTAGTCCCTAATGCAGTCGATCGTGAGCCGCCATGCCCATCCAATTCGATAAGCCAATATGGCTCGTCTTGCTGGCGCTGATCGTTCCATGCTTTTTCATGGCCAGGCGATCCATCGGCGGGCAGTCGCGCGGCAAGGCCACCACCACGTTCGCTCTGCGCGTCATCGTGATCGTGCTGTTGGCGACGGCGCTGGCGCATCCAATTTGGGAGAAGCGCGGCGAAGGCGTGACGGTGACGATTCTGCTGGACCGCAGCCAGTCGGTTCCGCTGCCCTTGAAATCTTCATCGCTGGATTTCCTTCGCAAGGCGGTTGATGCGAAGAAGAACCGGGAAGATCGCGTCGCAGTCATCACCGTCGCCAAGGACGCCAATATCGTCGCCATGCCCGACAGTTATTCCGCAGTCACAGCGGGTTCTGATGAAGGCGATCTCACCGCCACCAACCTGGCGGCAGGGCTGCGCACCGCCCTGGCCATCATGCCCAACGACACAGCCAACCGCGTTGTGCTGGCATCAGACGGCAACGAGACGATGGAGTCGGTGCTGAGCGCTGCGGAAATCGCCAAGGCCAACAACATTCCCATTGATGTGTTCATCCTGGAATATGAGCACAACAAAGAGGTGATCTTCGAGCGCATCATCGCCCCGGCCCGCGCACGAAAAGGTCAGACCGTCAACGTGAAACTTGCGCTGCGGGCACAGAACGACGCCCCGGGCACGCTTCATTTGAAGATGAACGGCCAGCCGATCGACCTCGATCCGGACACCGAAGGTGACGGCATGCGCGTGCAACTGAAGGCCGGTCCGGCGATGGTGTTTCCAGTGACGCTGAAGATGGACGTGTCCGGGCCGATGCAGTTTGATGCGGCGTTTGAGCCTGACAACCCCGCGGACGACGGCGTGGATCGCAACAACTCCGCGGTGGCTGTGACCTTCGTCAGCGGCGAAGGCAAGGTACTGATCGTGGATGACGGCGCAGTGGAATCAGAGTATCTCGCGCGTGCGTTGAACCAAGCTCGCATCGCTGTGGATGTGCGCAGCCCAAGCGATGTCACCAGCGCCGTGATGCTGGCGGGCTATGACGCGGTGATCATGGCGAACATTCCGCGGCACGCATTTGACGACCAGCAGGACCGGATTCTGCATGCCTACGTTCACGATCTGGGCGGCGGGTTGGTGATGCTGGGCGGCCCCGATTCCTTTGGCGCGGGCGGTTGGATCGATTCGGAAGTTTCCAAAGTGCTTCCCGTGAAACTCGATCCGCCCGAGACTCGTCAACAGATGCGCGGCGCGCTCGCCCTTGTCATGCACTCCTGCGAAATGCCGCAGGGCAACTATTGGGGCCAGCAGGTCGCGATTTCTGCAATCAATGCGCTGAGCAGCCTCGATTACGTCGGCATCTGCGTGTTCAACTGGGCCGGTGGAGGCGCGAACATCAACGGCGCATCGTGGGCGTTGCCCATGACGCTCGCTGGCGATAAGTCCGTGCCCATCAGCGCCGCGAAGAAGATGATTGTGGGCGACATGCCTGACTTTGAGGCGTCGATGCAGTTGTCCTACAACGGGCTCATGTCCGTGCGGGCCGGGCAGCGTCACGCCATCATCATCTCTGACGGCGATCCACAGGCGCCGACCGCTGGGCTCCTGAACAAGTATGTTTCCAGCAAGATCACCGTGACAACGGTGATGGTCGCCGGTCACGGCAGCCCCAGTGACAACGCGTCGATGAAGAACACGGCCAATGTCACCGGAGGTCGTTTCTACAACATCACGAATCCCAAGAACCTGCCGCAGATTTTCATCAAGGAAGCACAGGTCGTCTCGCGGTCGCTCATTCAGGAAGACGACTTTCAGCCGGTCGTCGCCAGTCAGTTGCCCGGACCGACGGAAGGATATGCTTCGGTGCCCATGATTCAGGGCTACGTCCTCACTGCTCCGCGCCAGGGCCTGGCCCAGACGCCGATCGTGAACAAGACCAGCGACGGCACCGATCCGATCTATGCGTACTGGAATTATGGGCTGGGCAAGTCGATCGCCTACACATCCGACGTGTCGGGACGCTGGGGATCGCAGTGGGTGAGCTGGGAGCAGTTCCGCGCGTTCTGGGAGCAGTCGGTTCGCTGGGTGATGCGGCCGAGTTCGCCCGCGAACCTGATCGTCAACACGCGGCAGGAAGGCGATCGGGCAGTGGTGGAGGTCGAAGCGCTGGATGCAAACGCCGCGTTTCTCAATTTTCTCCAGACCAGCGCCGTGGTGCTGGGGCCCGAGGGCGAAGCCGCGCCGCTTTCGTTGCAGCAAACCGGCCCCGGCAAATACCGCGGTGAATTCCGCACCAACGACGCAGGCGCGTACTTGGTCAACATCAACTACTCGACCGGCTCCGGCGATGGCGCTGGGCGCGGCAACCTGCAGGCGGCGGTGACGATACCCTACTCGCGCGAGTTTCGCGATGTGCGACATAACGCTGCGCTCTTGAAGGACTTGGCCAAGCAAACCAACGGCCGGGAACTGGTTGCGGGGTCGGCTGAAACAATGCAGTTATTCGAGCGCGAAAAACTCGAGGTGCCCAAGAGTCCCAAGGAAATCTGGGACATTCTGGCGATGATCGCAGCGGCTCTGTTTGTCTTCGATGTCGCGGCGCGGCGACTTTCGCTCGATCCCAAATGGATCGCGGCGCTGGCGGGGCGAGCGGTCGGCCGGCGTGCCGACAGTTCCACTGACACCGTGGCGGCCTGGAAGCGTGCCAAGTCGCAGGTGGCGCATCGCAAGACCGAAGAGAAGCCGAAGTTCGCCGCGCCGGACCGAAAGGCGCGGTTCGAAGCCTCCGAGCAGGACGCCAAGACCGCCATCGATGTGGCATCGCAGATTCCCACGGACATGCGACCAGCTTTTCAGCCTGAATCGAAGAAGCCAGGTGCTGCCGCGCCGCCGCCGGGCGAAGAAGGCGATTACACCTCTCGATTGCTTGCTGCAAAGCGTCGCGCGCGAGGCCAGGACGATGACGGCGCCGGCGGCCCAACGCAGGGTAAACCGAATGCCTGAAGCAGCGATGGAATCTACTGCGACAGCATCAAACCTGCCCGCATTGGACCTGGCCTTGGAGGATGTCGAATCCGTCAAGCGCGCCTGCGCTGCGTTTCGCGAAGTGTTCGCGCGGCTGCGCGCGGAAGTCGGCAAGGCAATCGTCGGCCAGAATGAGATCGTTGACTTGACGTTGATCGCGTTGTTCGCCGACGGCCACGTGCTGCTGGAAGGCGTGCCGGGTCTGGGCAAGACGCTGCTGGTGCGCACGCTCAGTCGCGTGTTGAAACTTCCGTTCAGCCGCATTCAATTCACGCCAGACCTCATGCCGGCGGACATCACCGGCACGAGCATCGTGATTGAGGATCAAGCCACTGGCCGGCGGAGTTTTGACTTCAAGCCCGGTCCGATCTTTCACCAGTTGATCCTTGCGGACGAAATCAATCGCGCCACGCCCAAGAGCCAATCCGCGCTTCTGGAAGCGATGCAGGAAAAGTCCGTGACCGCCGGCGGGCGCACGCACAAACTTGCGTTGCCATTCCTCGTGATGGCGACGCAGAATCCGATCGAGCAGGAGGGGACCTATCCGCTGCCCGAGGCGCAACTGGACCGGTTCATCTTCAAGATCGTCGTGCCGTACGCCACGCAGGGCGAGATGAACCAGATCATCAGCCGCACGACGAAGGATGTGGAGGCGGTCGTCAAGCCCATCATTGACGGCGCATACATCACGCAGGCGCAGCGACTGGCCCGGCGGATCGTCGTTGCGCCGCACGTCCAGGATTTCGCCGTCCGGCTCGTGCTGGCGACGCACCCGGGAAATGACGACCATGGCATTGAGCAGACGGCCCGGTACATCCGCGTGGGGGTCAGTCCGCGCGGGGCACAATCGCTCATCATGGCGGCCAAGGTCAAGGCATTGGTCGATGGGCGATACAATGTCGCGTTCAAGGATATTTTCGATATTGCACCATCGGCGTTGCGGCACCGCATCATCCGCAGTTTCGAGGCCGAGGCCGACGGCGTCACTACCGACGCCATCATTCAACGCCTCATCGAGCACGTTCCACACGAGATGGATTGAAATTTCCGGATGCAGTTCACAGCCGGGATTTGAGTGAACCATGCCAACCTTCGGCGCAACAACTTCACAGCGGCCCACGCGAATCGATGAACTGCTAGACAGCGACCTGATGGCCAAACTCGACCAGGTCGACGTGATGTCGCGCAAGATCTTCGCAGGCAAACTGCAGGGCGAGCGCCGCAGCAAGAAGCGCGGCATCAGCGTGGAGTTCGCTGACTACCGCCACTATGTCCACGGCGATGACCTGCGGTTCGTGGACTGGAACATCTACGCGCGGCTGGACAAACTCTTCCTCAAGATGTTCATCGAGGAGGAAGACCTCTCGCTGGTGCTCGCGGTCGACTCCAGCGCCTCAATGAACTGGGGCAATCCCAACAAGTTTGTCTTTTGCCAGCGATTGGCGATGGCGCTGGGATACATCGGACTGGCCAACCACAACCGCGTGACAGTGTACGGTTTCAATGCCGAAGGCGTCAGACCGCTCTCGAACCTTCGCGGGCGCCGGCGGACGCAGGAACTCGGGCGCTGGCTGCTTGACCTGGAAGTCGGAGGGGCCAGCGCGTTCAGCGACGCGATGCGCTCCGTTGCATTGGCCCGTCAAGGCAAAGGCGTGATGGTGATCCTCTCGGATTTCATGTTCAAGGAAGGCTATGAGAAGGGGCTGCGTTATCTCTCCGGCGGCGGATATGACACATTCTGTCTGCAGATTCTCTCGCCGGAGGAAGTCGACCCTGCCAAGCACGGGTTCGCAGGCGATCTGCGACTGACCGACATTGAAGACGACGACGTGGCGGAAGTAACCGTCAGCGCGGCGCTGCTCAAGCGCTACAAAGACAACCTCAACGCCTACTGCGGCAAGTTGCGCGATTTCTGCGTGCGGCGGGGTATGATGCACCTCACCATCGACACCGCCACCGACATGCAGATTCTGTTGATGGACTATCTTCGCAAGCGGGGGTTGTTGAAGTGAATTGGATCTCGCCATTCACGGGATTGCTGCTGGCGCTTGCGGTCATACCGCCGCTGATCGTGCTGTATTTCCTCAAATTGCGCCGCCGGCCGCAAGCGATTTCAACCACGCTGTTGTGGAAGAAGTCCATCGAAGACCTGCGCGCGAACGCCCCGTTTCAGAAACTGCGCAAGAGCCTGCTGCTATTCCTTCAACTCGCGGCGTTGTTGCTGCTTGCGTTTTCGGTCATGCAGCCGCAGATTCACGCCGGCGAACAGCATGGCGGAAAGACCGTGTTCCTGATCGATAATTCCGCGTCGATGACCTCGGCGAACGTCACCACGTCCGGGACTGATGCCACTCGACTGGATGAGGCCAAGCGGCGCGCCAAGGAAAAAATCGAGGCGATGTACGGCGGGGGATTGCTTGCCAGCTCCTCGGGCGAAGCGATGGTGGTCGTGTTTTCCGACCGCGCCGAAGTGCTCTGCCGTTTCACCTCATCCAAGCAGCAACTGCTTTCTGCGATTGACGGCATCCTGCCCACGCATGGAACGACGCGAGTTGCCGATGCGCTCAAACTGGCACGCGCCTACAC
>CAMPIL010000052.1 GCA_946886375.1 uncultured Phycisphaerales bacterium | reverse complement strand
TCCAGAACCGCGACGACACGTTCGGCCGTCACTGGGTCGCACCGCTGCTGGTGGAACAGCGGGCATTGCGCGTCGATGAATCGCAAGACGAATCGGCGGACGAGCAGGTTGCGGAGAAACCCCGCCGCGGATCATCGAAGCAGTTGAAGGTTGCAAAGCCCAAACAAAGATCGTCGAAGTCTGATCCGGAATTGTTCTAGAAATTGTGCCGCGTTGGTGAACGCCCACGCACTGCAATGCGTGGCTTCGCGTATGGCACTCTCAAGCGCACTGGAAAGTTTTTGAACCATGGCCAAGAAGAAAACCGCTCCTTCCAAGCAGACCAAGGCCGCCGCGGCGACCGACAAGGTGACGCTGAACAAGATCGTTGAACTCGCCGACGGCGTGGCCAAGTCGGCCTACAAGGGCCGCGACATCGCGGTGGATATTCCCACGCGCTCTCGCTCCAACACGCTGTGGGACAAGCGCAAGCGCATCCTTGAGATGGGCAACGCCACGCAGACGCGCGAACTGTTCAACCTCAACCAGGCCAAGCAGTTCATGCAGACCATGCTGCACGCCAGCACGATCAAGGACCTGATCAACGCGCGGAAAACGTCAAGCCTCCGCGGTGTGTTCTACAAGGCCAAGCACACCGTTGCAGGCACGAAGGAAAACACCTTCGACGAGCAGTCGGAATCCGATCCCATCCTGGAGGATCTGGAAGTCGCGCTGAGTTCATTACGCGAAGAGTTGCACATCTTCGCCGAGAACCGCGGCTCGATGGTTGGCAACATCACCCTTGTCGACAAGGGCGACGAAATCGACTGCCGGCGCATGGGCAGCGGCGGGTATTCGCTGCCGTCGATCGTCGAACCCGACGTGATTCAATTCAAGAAGTGCGAAGCGAAGTTCGTGCTGCACGTGGAAAAAGGCACGGTGTGGAATCGCTTCAACGAAGATCGATTCTGGGAGACGCACAACTGCATTTTGACGCACGGCGCGGGACAGCCGCCGCGCGGATGCCGGCGGCTGCTCCAACGCTTCAATCAGGAATTGAAACTGCCGATCATCTGCCTGCTTGATTGCGATCCCTGGGGACACTACATCTACAGCGTCATCAAGCAGGGGTCGATTTCGCTGGCGTTTGAGTCATCGCGACTGGCGATTCCCGAGGCGAAGTTCCTGGGCATTCGCGCCAAGGACTATGACGAGTGCGATCTTTCGGATGCGGTGAAGATCGACCTCAGCGACAATGACAAGAAGCGGGCCAATGAAATTGCGGCGTATCCGTGGTTCAAGGACCACAAACTCTGGCAGAAAGAAATCGCCCACATGCTGCGCAACGGCTTCAAGATGGAAGTTGAATCGCTGATCACGAAGGACATTTCCTACGTGACGGAGGAATATGTTCCAACGCGGCTGCGGAAGAAGGACTGGCTGGATTAAGCCGGACTCAAGCGTGGGCTCCGCCCTCGATTTCTTAGGTTGCCAAGACGCTCAAAAGCGGCGTCATCTGAGGCTTTCAGGGCGTTTGTCAGTCCCACCAAGCGACCTCAACGCGACAGGCTGCCGGTTGGCGGTTACACTATTGGGCAGGTGCACTAGTGGGGCGTTCCGAGCGATTGTCAACGCGGATGCCTGCCACGGAGAGGACTCATGGCAACGATGATGACGACAACTCCTCGGCAAGATGAAATGATCTCCAGCGAGGCTGAATCGGCGCTGCTGCGCAAATTGCCCGCGCATCCCTCGAAACTTCTCGTCGCTGACGATGAGCATCTGGTCGCCAGCGGCGTCGCGGTGAATCTGCGCGAACTGGGCTACGAAGTCGTCGGGCCCGCTTCCGATGGCGACGAGGCCATCGAACTCTGCCGCACCTCGCGACCCGACATGGCCCTTTTGGACATTCGCATGCCGAAGAAAGACGGCCTCACCGCCGCCGACACCATCTTCCGCAGCATGGGCATTCCCGTGATGATCTTTTCCGCGTACTCCGATCCGGAATACGTCACCAGCGGCAACCGCGTGGGCGTGTTCGGCTACTTGTTGAAACCGGTCACGCCCGATCAGATGCGCGTAGGCATCTCCGTGGCTTGGGGTCGATTCCTTGATTACGTGAACCAGAACGCCGAGATCGTCACGCTGAAGGAGCGGCTGGAGCACCGCAAGATCATCGAGCAGGCGAAATGGATCATCGTGAAGCGCAAGGGGATCGAAGAGCCCGAAGCGATGAAACTGCTCCAGCGCCAGGCGCGCAACAACCGCCGCACGCTTGTCGATGTAGCGCGCAGCGTGCTTGAGAACGAAAACCTGTTCGCCGGCTGATCCGCGCTGGGCATCCATTCACTTTGGCGCGATCGCTTCAGCGCCCCGCGCGTTCGCGCCCCTGCTCCTCCACGCGCGGCAGGTGCACCGTGAAATCGCTGCCCCGCCCCACCTCACTGTGCACCGTCAGTTCGCCGCCGTGTTCCTGCACGATCCGCCTCGCCGTGGGCAATCCCAGCCCGGTGCCGCCGGAACGAAGTGAAACGTACGGCCGGAAAATGTCATCCAGTTTGCTCGCGGCAATTCCAGGGCCGGTGTCGATCACGTGAATGCGAGCCTGATTGGAATCCGCCTCCACGCGCAGGATCAACTCACCGGCGTGCTGCGACGCACCTGGCTTGGATCGATCGCGCAATTCGGTCATCGCCTGCGTCGCGTTGAGCATCAGGTTCAGAATCGCCTGTTTGAGCAAGCCCTCATCCACTTTCACCATGAGTTCCTCGCGCGGCAACTGCGTGCGCAGCATCACGCCGGCCTGCTGCGTCTGCGGCAGGTAGAAATCGCACAGTTCATCCACGATGCGCACGAGATCGCGCGGCTGGGGGTCGATTCTGATGCGGCCGGCAAACTGAAGAAAGTCCGTCAGAATGCCTCGAAGCCGTTCCACCTCGCGCGACAGCGCTTCGATGCGTCTTTGCAATCGCTCGCGCTGATCGTGCGGCAGGTCCGATTCGCCGATAGCCTCGGAGAGCAATTGCGCGTTCAGGCCGATGGTGGACAGGGGATTCTTGATTTCGTGGGCCAGCCCGCCGGTCATCGAACCCAATTCCGCAAGCCGTTCCGCATCGCGTGCCCGGCGGTCGGCGGTTCGCGTCCGCTGCTCCCCGCGGCGCAGGAGCAACAGCGTGATCGGCAGCATGAACGTCACGCCGATTCCCACGCCTGTCAACATCCACCAGAACCATTCCATGCCATGAAATTCCACGCCGCGATTGCGTTTGACAATGCTTCGCCCCGCCATACAGTGGCAACCGTTCGCTTGAGAATGTGCGAACTCGCTCACCGTTGGCCCGCACGCGGTCATTTTCCTCGAAATGCGGACGTAATGCAAAGGCTCAAGCGATTTCTCTTTGAACCGGTGGACATTTCCTCGCTGGTGTGGTTTCGCATCTGCTTCGGCGCGATCCTGCTGTGGGAGGTGTTCCGCTTCTTCAATCGCGATGTCATTCGGCGGTACTGGATCGAACCGGAGTTTCTCTTCACGTACCAAGGATTTTCGTGGGTGAAGCCCTGGCCCGGCGAGGGCATGCACTTGCACGTCGCGGCGATGGGCGTGTTGGCCGCGTTTATTCTTCTTGGATTGTTCTACCGGCTCAGCGCGATACTGCTTTTTGTGGGCTTCACCTATCTGTTTCTGCTGGACAAGACCAACTACCTGAATCATTTTTATCTCATCAGCCTCATCTCGTTCCTGATGATCGTTGTGCCGGCGAACGGATCGTTTTCACTCGACGCGTTGATGGTTCCACGTCGCCGGCGCGACACCGTGCCGCGCTGGTGCATCGCGCTGATTGCGTTTCAGTTAAGCATGCCGTATGTCTTTGGCGGCATCGCCAAGATGAATCAGGACTGGATCGACGGCTGGCCCATGCGCATGTGGCTGGCACGCTCAACCGATTTTCCCGTGATCGGCCAGTACTTCACCAAGGAATGGATGGTGCAGGCGTTCTGCTGGGGCGGGATGTTTTTCGATCTCTTCATCGTGCCGCTGCTGCTATGGCGGCGCACCCGGTGGCTGGCGGTGATGCTGATTCTGGCGTTTCACCTGGCCAACGATCGGCTGTTTCACATCGGCATCTTTCCGTGGTTCATGCTCGCGGCGACGGGCGTGTTCTTCCCGCCGGATTGGTTCCGCAACCTGTTGAATCGAATCTGCCCGATCAAGTGGCGTGCGGCGCCCGATGCGGCGGGGCCGATTGCGCCGTGCCGCGCGAAAGTGACCCTGGCGTTGCTCGCCCTGTGGGCGATTGCCCAGATCGCGATCCCACTGCGGCACTATGCCATCCCGGGCAATGTGCACTGGACCGAGGAAGGCCACCGCTTCGCCTGGCACATGATGCTGTTGGTCAAGCGCGGCGAGACGCGCTTCGCCTTGACCAACCTGGACACCGGCCGGCAGTGGATGGTCGATCCTGAACGGCATCTCACGCCCAGGCAGTGTTTCAAACTCGCAACGCATCCCGACATGATCCTGCAGTTTGCGCATTTTCTCGCCGCACGCGCCAAGGAGCAGGGCCACCAGCGCGTGGCCGTGCACGCTTTGACGCGAGTCTCGATGAACGGCCGCGAGCCGCAGCCATACATCGATCCCGAAGTGGACCTTGCGGCGATTCCCCGCTATCGCACCCCTGCGGACTGGATTTTGCCGTTCGATGGGCACCGGCCGCGCATCGAATGGCGGGGCGAGGCCGAGGGCTCCGAATAATCAGACGAACAGACGCTCTCGCCAAAAGAAAAAGCCGAGGCACGTTTGTGCCTCGGCTGTGTGCTGCAATGAGCGGATGATTTACCCGCGTCCGCCGCGATCTCGATCTCGGCCGCCGCGACCTCCACCACCGCCGTGGCCGCGATCGCGTCCACCGCCCTGACCGCGACCTCCGCCGCCGTGGCCATCGCCGCCGGTGGCGCCCACCGGTTCAGCGCCCTGACCCTCGCCGCCTTCGGGCGGCGCGAGCAGAGCCTTGCGGCTCAACTTGATGCGGCCGTTTTCATCGACGTTGATGACCTTCACCTTGACCACGTCGCCGATCTTGACCACATCGGCCACGGTCTTGACGTAGCCGTGCGCGAGTTCGGAGATGTGGACCATGCCGTCGGTTCCCGGGGCGATTTCCACGAACGCGCCGAAGTCCTTGGTGGAGACGACCTTGCCTTCGTAGATGTTGCCGACCTTGATCTCCGCGCCCAGGGCTTCGACCTCGGCCTTGGCGCGAAGACCTGCTTCGCCATCGACCGAGGCGATGAGCACCGTGCCGTCGTTCTCGACGTCGATGGTCGCGCCGGTGCGCTCCTGGATGGAGCGGATGGTCTTGCCGCCGGGACCGATCAGTTTGCCGATCTTCTCCGGATCGATCATGACAGTGATGATGCGCGGAGCGTGGATGGAGATGTCCGACCGCGGCGCGGGCAGGACGCTTTCCATCTTCTCAATGATCTGGAGACGTCCATTGCGCGCGAGTTGGAAGATCCGTCCGATTTCCTCGAACCACAGGCCGCGTGCTTTCAGATCCAACTGAATGCCGGTGATGCCGTCGCGCGTGCCGGAGATCTTGAAATCCATTTCGCCGAAGAAGTCTTCTTCGCCGATGATGTCCAGAACGTGCGTGACCTTTCCGTCAGGCCCAGTGAATCGGCCGACGGAAATACCCGCGGTGGTGGCCTTGATGGGCACGCCCGCGTCCATCATCGCCATGCACCCGCCGCACACGCTGGCCATCGACGATGACCCGTTGGATTCAGTGATGTCGCTGACGATGCGGATGGTGTAGGGGAAATCCTCAACATCGGGCAGGATCGCCAGCAGCGAACGCTCGGCGAGTGCGCCGTGACCGATCTCGCGCCGGCCCGGACCGGTGATGCGGCCGGCCTCTCCAACGCTGAACGGCGGGAAGTTGTAGTGCAGGTAGAACTTCTTGGAGTATTCAGGCAACAGGCCGTCAATGATCTGTTCGTTCCGCGAAGTGCCCAGTGTGGTCGTGCAGACGGCCTGGGTCTCGCCTCGCTGGAACAGCGATGAGCCGTGCGTGCGGGCGAACAGCCCGACTTCGATCGTGATGGGTCGAATTTCCTCCAGCCCGCGGCCGTCGGCGCGAATGCCGTACTTCGCCACGAGCGTGTGGGTGATTTTCTTTTCAATCCGCCGAAATGCCTCGCCGGCTTCGGTGCGTCGCTGGGCGGCCTTGAGATACTCAGAATACGGCACGCCTTCGGGAATGGCGAAATGCTGGTCCAGCATCTGCTTCTTCAGTTCACTGATGGCATCGCCGCGCTCGGTCTTGCTCTTGATCTTGCGCAGTTCGGTGAGTTTGTCTTCCACCAGGCTGCGGACCAGTTGCATGATTTCGTCGGAAGGAATGCCGCGCGGCTCGAACCGCTTGGCGGGAGCGCCGGCCTTCTGCGCCAGTTCATGCTGCATTTCGAGGATCGGCTTGATGCCTTCCTCGTAGGCGAACTGCATCGCTGCCAGCACGTCCTCGTCAGGCACTTCCGCTGCGCCGACTTCAATCATGTTGACGCCGTCGGCGTGACCGGAGACGACCATGTCCAGATCGGAGAACTCCATCTGGGCTGTGGTGGGATTGAGCACGAACTTTTCGCCATCATCGGTGATGATTCGCCCGACGCGCACGGTGGCGACGGGTCCCTGGAACGGGGCGTCGCTGAGCATGAGCGCCGCGGAAGCGCCGGTGCAGGCCCAGATGTCGGTGTCGTTCTGGCCGTCGTGGCTCAGCGGAAACGCCTGGATCTGGATTTCATCGATGAACCCATCGGGAAACAGCGGACGGATCGGTCGATCCATCATGCGCATGGTGAGGGTTTCTTTTTCGTTGGGCGCGCCTTCGCGCTTGCGGAAGCCGCCGGGGAACTTGCCGCCTGCGCCCATGCGCTCACGGTAATCGCACTGGAGCGGAAAGAAATCCAGCCCCGGCCGCGGATCGGCCCTCACCATGGCGGTGAGGACAGCGGAATCTGCGTAATAGATTGTGACTGATGCGGAGGCCAGCCGCGCAATCTTGCCTGTTTCAAACCGGAGCAGACGTCCTCCGATTTCACGTTCAACACTGACGAATTGTGACATGACAACTACCTTCTTCTAGAGTTTTCCCGCGCCGAGATTCGGCGCCGGGCTGTGAATGCAGCCTGGGAACACCCAAGAGGCAGAAGGCAGGAAACAGCGCGCAAGGACGATTAAACAAATCACGATTTCACACGCGCGGCGAGACGCTGCTCGCCGGTATGTGAAATCGTCATTCGCCTGTCGTCCATCACTTCTGTCACCTGCCCACTGCCGCCTGTGTTCCGCCGGGCTGCGGAAATAAAGATCACTTGCGCAGGCTCAGTCGCTTGATCGTGGACTGGTAGGCCTGCGGATTGGTCCGGCCCAGGTACTTCAGCAGCCGATTGCGCTTGCCGACCATCATCACCAAACCTCGCCGTCCGGCGTGGTCTTTGACGTGGGCGCGCAGGTGTTCGGTCAGTTCAGCGATCCGGGCGGTGAGGATCGAAATCTGAATCTCCGGCGAGCCGTTGTCGGTCTCGTGACGCCGGTATTCTTTGATGAGTTGGGTCTTATCTTCAGCGGCGATGGTCATAGGTCGTCGCTCGGTCCTTTCTTCTGTGGTCTTGGATGAATTGGTTAGTGTAGCAGGTTCCTGCCTTGATGTTCAAGCCGGCGGGCTGGCGGACCGAAAAACACCCTTCAAGTATGCTTTTTGCCCTCTGTGGGCCTACAACAGTACGCCTATGACCTCGAAAATCCTCATTGCCGACAAACTGGCTCCGGAAGGCGCCGATTTGCTGCGTGCCGCCGGCGTCGATGTCACGGTCAAAACCGGTCTCAAGGGCGATGATCTGGTTGCCGCATTGGCGGCACACGACGGCGTCGCCGTGCGGTCTGAAACGCAACTCACCCGGCCGATTCTTGAACAGTGCATGAAAGGATCAGGCAACGGCCGGCCGCGCCTCAAGGCCATCGCCCGCGCCGGCGTGGGCGTGGACAACATCGACCTGGACGCCGCCACCAGTTTCGGCATCGCGGTGATGAACTCCGCCTCCGCCTCAACCATCACCACCGCCGAGCACGCTTTCGCGCTGATGATCGCGCTGGCGCGCAACATCGCCCCCGCGCACATGACCATGGCCGCCGGTGGGTGGGATCGCACCAAGTTCACCGGCGCGCAATTGCACGGCAAGACGCTCGGCGTCGTCGGCTTCGGACGCATCGGACAGACCTTGGCTCGTCGCGCGCTTGCCTTTGGCATGAGCGTCATCGCGTATGACCCGCTCATCAACGCCGGCTCAGCGTTGGAAGGAAACGTGCGGCTGCTTGGTTCGTTCGATGAACTGCTGCCGCTGGCGGATGTGATTTCATTTCACGTTCCCAAAACAGAAGCGACAGCAAACATGCTCAGCCGCGAGCGGCTGGGGCAATTGAAGAAGGGCGCGTTGATCGTCAACGCGGCCCGCGGCGGCATCATCGATGAAGCCGCGCTAATCGATTCGATCAACGCCGGGCACTGCGGCGGGGCCGCGATTGACGTGTTTGATCCGGAGCCGCTGGCGAAAGACAGCCCGCTGCGCAACCATCCCAAGATTCTGCTCACGCCGCACCTTGGCGCTTCGACGGTGGAAGCCCAGGAAGCCGTCGCGGTGGACGCGTGCAAGGCATTGCTCACGTTTCTGCGCGGCGAAGGCCTGGAAGGCGCGGTGAACGCAGGCGGACTGCGCATGGATTTGAGCGAGCGGCAGAAGGCGTTTGTCGATCTGGCCTCACGCATGATCGCCCTGTTGCGCGCCGCCGCCTCTTCGCCCGATGTCAGCGGCGTGAAATTCACGCTGCGTGGCGAATCGCTGGCCGGCCGCGCCGACACCATCGCCCGCTACGCATTGGCCGAACTGCTGCGCAGCGCTATGGATCAACCCGTGACAGTGATCAACGCCGGAATGATCGCCGAGCAACGCCGCATCCAGACGCAAACCATCATCGCGAGCGATCAAGGCGAAGATCGGGTGGCGATTGAGATCAACACCGGCAAAGCGCCGGATCGTCAGTCGGCTGCCTCGCCCATCCTGAAAGCCGAAGGCGCGATCTACAGTGACGGCCTGCCGCGCATCACGCACCTTGACGGCTACAACATGGACATGGTTCCGGCCGGGCACATGGTACTGCTGACCAACGCCGACCGTCCCGGACGTATCGGCCTGGTCGGCAAGATGTTCGGCGATGCGAACGTCAACATCGCGGAAATGGTGATCGGGCGCAAACCCGCGCCGGACGGCGCCGGTCAAATCGCGATGATGATCCTGAAAGTCGACGAAGCCCCGCCTGCGGACCTGCTGGCGAAGTTGCGGCGAGCCGAGGGCATTCTGAACATCGCTCTGGTCAATCTTCCGAAATTGTGAACCGAAGCGCTGCGCGCCTGAAAGCGCGACGCCGGTGCTTACTGAGATGCGTTACAGCAGCGCCGGATTACATCCGGTGCTCGTGTGTTGTACCATGATTGCGGAGGTGGTCACATGATCCTGCGCGCCCTTGCGATGCTGCTTGTCTTCTTGATCGGAAGCGCGTTCACGACCGGGGGTGACGCGACGAAGGAGAAATCCGTGCCCGCTGCGCTGAACTTCACCATGAACTCTCTCGACGGCAAGCCCGTCAACCTGTCAAAGTACCAAGGCAAGGTCGTGCTCATGGTGAACGTCGCCAGCCAGTGCGGCTACACGCCGCAGTACAAGGGTTTGGAAGCGCTTCACGAAAAATACAAGGACAAGGGTCTGGTGATCCTGGGTTTCCCCGCCAACAACTTCGGCGAGCAGGAGCCTGGCACCGATAAGGAAATCGCAGCGTTTTGCGAGAAGAACTATGGCGTGAAGTTTGACATGTTCTCGAAGGTCTCGGTGAAAGGCGATGACATCTGCCCGCTGTACAAGTTCCTCACGATGTCCGATCAAGTCGGTGAGAAATTGCGGGGCGAGGTGAAATGGAATTTCGAGAAGTTCCTCATCAGCCGCGACGGTCAGGTCGTGAATCGCTTCCGATCAAAGATCGCGCCCGATTCAGAAGAGGTGGTGAAGGCGATCGAGGCGGAGTTGGCAAAAACGAGCTAACGCGCAACTTCGTTAGCACCACGTGCCAATGCGGCGCGCTGGGTTTTCGCCTCACCGTAGTCCGCGCACCCACTCATCAATCCGCGTGCAGCCCTCGATGATGTTCTGCTCGCTGCACGCGAAACTCAATCGCACGTGATGGCGGGCGCAGTGGCCGAAATCCTCGCCCGGCACCACCGCCACCTTGGCATCCTCCAGCAACGCCCCGGCGAAACTCAACGCCGAGTCAATCTTCTTCCCGCCCGGCGAGGTCTTGCCGAACGTGATGCTGATGTCGGGAAACACGTAGAACGCGCCGGTCGGACGCGGGCACTTCAAGCCGGGAATTGACGTGATTTTCTGGTGAATGAGCGCGGCACGCTCCGCGAATTTCTGACGCATCTGCTCGACGGATTCCGAGCAATTCGTCAGCGCCTCGACAATGGCGGGGTACACGAAACTGGTGATGTTGCTGGTCATCTGTCCCTGAAGTTTCGTCATGGCCTTGATGAGATTCACATCGCCATGCGGCGGCTTGGGGCAGCACGCGTAGCCGATGCGCCAACCGGTCATGGCGTACGCCTTGCTCATGCCATTGATCGTCACCGTGCGATGCGCCAGTTCCGGGATCGATCCCAGCGAAAAGTGCTTCACGTTGGTGTAGATCAATTTCTCGTAGATTTCATCCGTGATGATCGTGATTTGCTCGTGCTTCTTCAGCACCTCGCCCAGCGCGATCAGTTCCGCGGGCGAGTACATCGTGCCGCAGGGATTGGACGGCGAGTTGATGATGATCGCGGCGGTGTGCGGCGTGATCGCTTTTTCCAACTGATGCGGCGTGATCTTGAAGTCGTTATCAATCATGCCGGGCACTTCGATGATTTCGCCGCCGGCCAGTTCGGTCATCGGGCGGTAACTCAC
The DNA here is from genome assembly GCA_946886375.1 of uncultured Phycisphaerales bacterium. The sequence continues at coordinate 2,951 of CAMPIL010000052.1, read as the reverse complement.
CCATGCGGGCGTAGGCAGAATGACCTGCTGGCGTTTGCCAGGATCGAGCAGGCACTGCAGTGCAAGGTAGATGGAGTGCTTCGCACCGACGTTGATGATGATGTCGTCGGCCGTGCATTCGATGCTGTTTTCACGCTTGAGTTTGGCGGCGATGGCTGCGCGTGCGGCGGCTTCGCCTTCAGTCGGCGCGTACTTGGTTTTGCCGGCCAGCAACGCGCTGATTGCGGCCTGTTTCACATTTGTGGGAGTGTCGAAGTCCGGTTCGCCCGCGCCGAAACCGATCACATCAACGCCCGCGCTTCGCAGCGATTTGACCTTTGCATCCACCGCAAGCGTGGCCGAGGGCTTGAGCGAGTTCACGCGATCGGAAAGGCGGATGGGCATGGGGCGGAAGGATAGCACACGCACAGCGCACCGGGCATGCGGCAAGCCCGCCTGAAGGATCGGTTGTATGATCCAATTCACCAGGAGGAATACGCCATGGCTCAACTTCCCGACCCGCTCACGGTGCGCAAGGCTGACTATCCCATCGAAACATTGTTTCTCAAGCGCTGGTCGCCGCGCTCGTTCAGCAGCCAGCCGATCACTGACAGCGAACTCAATTCGTTGTTTGAAGCGGCCCGCTGGGCGCCTTCAACCTTCAACGAGCAGGAGTGGCGATACCTCTACGCGCGCAACGGCGATCAGCACTGGCCGACGTTTCTGAACCTGCTCATGCCCGCCAACCAGACCTGGTGCAAAAACGCATCAGTATTGATGGTGGTGATGTCCAAGAAGACGTTCACGCAGAACAGAAAGCCCAATCCGGTTCATACGTTTGACGCGGGCCTCTCCGCGGAGAATCTCATGCTTCAGGCCGCGGCCATGAACATCATCACGCACGGCATGGCGGGATTTGATCGCGAAAAAACGCGTACCGACCTCCAGGTGCCCGACGATTACGCCGTTGAGGCGATGATCGCGGTGGGACGGCCCGGCGACCCGGACCAGTTGCCGCCTGAGTTGCGAGAACGTGAAAAGCCCTCCGGCCGCAAGAAGATTCAGGAGTTTGCGCGACCGGGGCTGTTCACGTTTGAGGGGTGATCGAACATATTTCGAGGCGTGATTGAATGCGTTTGGTTGTGTGATTGAACACGTTTGGCAATTGACTGAGCACGCGGAGATGGCGGCGATGTGCGCGCCCACCAACGCGATGCTCGCTTGAGTGCGCACTGCTTCGGTTCTTAGCCAAAAACCGAAATAGCACACGCGGCAAATCCCCAACCACATGGGCGAGTGCGGGGCTGAGCGGCGCAAAAACTCTTTTGGTGACATGCGTGACATGCGCACCACCGAGACTCGGCTGCCTCAGCCGAAACGGCCTAAACTCATGGCCACAGGAGGCAATCATGCGTCAACCGCGCGCCGGCCGTCGTGGCCTGTTTTCATTCTGCATCTGCATCATCCTCGCCTTCATGGGCGCGGTGATACACGGCCAAACCACGCGGCCAGAACAGCCGCCCGCGACGCAGCCCGCCGGCCCGAAGTTCCAGGACACCCGTGACCGAATCGCGGAAGTCGTCGCGGGCGTCGTCACCCGCACCCACGGCGAGAAATCGTGGCACCAGGCGCCGGCGGTGCAAGCCGACCTGAACATCCAAATGAACGACGCCTCCCCACTCACGTGCACAATCACCTGTGAAACGCAGGGACATCGAGTACGCGTGGATCTTAAGGATGGCCCTTTCATCGTGTTTGATGGGGACCGAACGTCGACGGAACCGGCCGGAACAATCAGCGAAGCCGTGCAGGCTCAACTGCTGGTCTGCGCGCGGATGTTCGAAGCCCCGTTTACGCTTGGCGAGCGCGGATCGCAGCCGCAGGCGTACCGCATGAGGCCGTTCCAAGGCGAGCCGTCGGACGTGTTCACGCTCACATCCACCGAAAAATCCTGCATCAAGCTGGGTGAATGGGCCGTGCATGCCAACGCGCGCACTCACCTGCTTCACGCGGTGGCGTTTTCATGGCCGAAAAAAGGCGACGACTCCCCCCTCGCCGCGCGGTGCATCGTGTTCCAGAATTACGGGACGATCCACGGCGTCACGCTGGCCACGAAGTGGTCGATCTTCGAGTGGGGCGGCAGCGACATCGAAGGCGATCCAATCGGCACCGCCGCAGTTTCCAACGTGCGGTTCATTTCCCCTCCCAAGGATTACTTCCGTCAGCCTGCAGATCCGGCTGCAGCGCCCTCCACCCGCCCAGCCCCGTAAGTCCGTGAGATCGACGGGACTTGCGCTTTCCGCCTATACTCCACCCCATGCATTACGACGCACACCAGCCGATCATCAATGAACTTGAGGCGCGGATCACAACCATCCGCGACTCTCTTTGACTTGCCGGACAAAATAGCCCGGCGTGAAGCGCTCCAGGAGCGGATGAACGCTCCGGAGTTCTGGAACAGCCCAAAAGCCGCTCAGCAGACCATCGAGGACTTCAAACTCCTGCGCTCGCAGACCGATGACCTTGAAAAGATCATCAGCGAGTTCGAGGATGCCAAGGTCGGTTACGACCTCGCGAAGGAAGCAGGCGATCAGGAACTGCTGAGCGAAGTGGATGAGAATCTCTTCCACCTGTCCGGCCGCATGGACAAGGTGGAGTTGATGTCGCTGCTCAACGGCAAGCACGACCATCGCAACTGCTTTGTCACTATTCAGGCAGGCGACGGCGGAACCGAGGCCGACGACTGGGCCTCCATGCTTGAGCGCATGTATCTTCACTACTGGGAAAAAATGGACTGGAAGGCCGAAGAGATCAACCGCGTGCCCGGCACCGAGACCGGCATCAGCGAAGTGGTCTACCACGTCAAGGCGCCGTACGCCTATGGCTACATGTCCGCTGAGCGAGGCACGCACCGGCTGGCCCGCGTGAGTCCCTTCAACGCGCAAGGCAAGCGGCAGACGAGTTTCGCCACC
>CAMPIL010000051.1 GCA_946886375.1 uncultured Phycisphaerales bacterium | reverse complement strand
CACATGGCCAGGCCGCACGCATCAATCTGCCACCATGTCCATGTTGAGGTGCTGCGGTCGCTCATTTCACCGCCTCCGCTTTCTCATCCACCGCGCAACTGATGCGAAATGCGATCGCTTCGGAATTCAGGAACGGCTCGCGGCGAGTTTCCACCAGCCTGACCGATGAGAACAGCCCCAGGTTCTCCAGTCGCAGCACGAACTGCGAGACAGCCAGTTGCGAGCGGCCAAGCCCCGCCACGGTGCATTCATAAGGCAGACCCGCCACGGCCTGCGAGGCCGGCTTGCGGTCATCCTTGTGGTCGGCCGGACGCACCGTGCAACTGCGAAGCACAGTTTCATCGTCAAGGGAATGGGCGACAATGCTCAGCAACAGGCTCCAATCGGGCTGGTCTGCCACGACGTTCGATGTGTTCCACAGCGTTCGCGTGCGCATGATCTCCGCCCGCAGCGATTTGCTGGACTCTTCAGAGTCATGAATCTCCGCCAGCACAGCTCCCAACTGGAGCGCCAGAGCGCGATTGTCAAAGCCCCACAGCACACGCGTGGATGTATAAGCCAGCAGAAGCAGCGAACCGTAGAGCGAGGTCAGCGTGATCCAGCGTCGCGTCCGTTGCCGCCGCTGCTTGGCGTGGCGGCGTGCCAGCGGGATGAGGTTGATGGCGGTCATGCGGCGGCTCCATGCATGGCCAGCCCCAGCGCGGTGGTAAGGATCGGATTGCAGCACACCGCATCGAGCGTGGGAGCGTAGCGGGCCAGGTGCGAGGTCTCCGCCGGCTTCACCGTCATTTCGAGCACGCGCGAGAGGTGATCAGCCACTCCGGGAATGCTCGCGCCTTCGCCCGTCAGCAGCAGCAACTTGGGGGCGGCATCGCCGTAGCGGTGCGCCAAATAGGCGCACGACGTTCGCACCTCCTGCACCATTGAATCCAGATGCGATGCGATCACGCGATAGGCTTCGCTCACAACGTGGCTTCGCGGGCCGCGGCGCGTCGGATCGCCGGTCATGCCTTCCTGCGCCAGCACGAGGTCTGCAAGTTCCTGCGACAAACCGGCTTGAGACATCAGCACATCGCGCAGCGTCCGCATGCCGGCGTCGGCAAGCGTGCGCTGATAGACGACAGCGCCCTGGTGCCGCAGCACCAGCAGCGCGGAGTTCCATCGAAGATCGAGCAGCGCCGCCGAGGGTGCGTCGGCGGGAATCATCGGTTCGCAGGCGCGGTTCATCGCGCACATCTGCACATCCAGCGCGGTCACGTCAAATCCCTGCGACTCATACGCGTCAAGCATGGTCGAGGCTCCGCTGACCGAGCAGGCCACGGCCATGACGTGGGTGCCCGAGCGGTTCTCGATCACGCCGCCAGACGCACGCTGGCGCGGCGGAAGGTTCCACATCGCCAGTTCCAAGTCGGCCGGCTCGCACTTGTGGATTCGCGCCAGTTCAATTCGAGCAATCTGCTCCAGCGGAGCACCGGAACCCGCAGGCGGCAGATCGAGCATGCTCGCGAGCACCTGGTCGCTGGGCACACCCAGCACCAGTTTCTTGCCTTGGAAGCCCTGGCGTGCCAGCACCTCGCTCAGCCGATGGAGTTCAGGTTGCTCTGGCGGGAATTGCGACCCAATGCGCCCCAGCACCGTGGCGGCCTCGATCTGAAAGCCTTCGCCGGTCAGGCTCAATTGAACCGCGGCAATCGAGCGGCCGTCCACGTCAACGCCGATCGGCGAAAACGATTTGCGCCTGGAGAGTTTCATCCTCCGCCTCCTCCGGTCATTGCCGTGAGATCGAACAACGGCATGAACATGCTCAGCGCGATGACGCCGACCATGAGACCCAGCACAATCAGGATCATCGGCTCGAGAATGCTTGTGAGCGACTTGATGACGACGTCGTTTTCCTCATCTAGGAAATCAGCGATGCTGATCAGGAGAGGCCCGACCTGGCCTGACTGTTCGCCGTTGCGAATGGCTTCAGTGACGTAGGGGCTGATCAACGCGCTGCCGGCAAAGGCCGAACTCATCGTGTCGCCGCGCGTCACGGCGTCCTCGGCCTTGGCGACCAATTCCGCATAATGGCTGTTGCCTGCGGCTTGGCGCGTCAGGCCCAGTGCGTCCAGCAGCGGAACGTGGCTCTCCACCAGCACACCCAAAACGCGCGTGAACCGCGCGGTGGCAAAACTGCGCACGATGCGCCCGAATTGCGGCGCACGTACCAACACCGTGTCTTTGGCACGCCTGCCGGCCGGCGTCGCGAGCCAGAACTTCACGCCCACGCCGCTGGGGATCAGCACACCGAGAATGCCCCACCAGTACACGCGCACAAATTCACTGATCCACATCAAAATTTTAGTGGAGGGCGGTAGCGGCGAGTCCAAAGTTTCATACAAGCCGGTGAAGCGCGGCAGAATGAAGCCGATCATCAGCCCCAGCACCGCGAACGCCACGAACAGCAGCAGGCACGGGTACGTCAGCGTGCCGATGATTGAACTGCGAATGCGCAGTTGCTGGCGGGTCAAGGATGCAAGTCGCACGAGCATCTGTTCCAGGCTTCCGCCGGATTCGCCCGCGGCGATGAGACTGCGGTAAATCGAGTCGAAACAGCGGGGGTGCGCTTCCATGGCGTCGGCCAGTGTCGCGCCTTCCTCAACGCGCTTGCGAATGTCCGCAATGATCGCTCGCCACGCGGGGTCTTCCGATTGACGCTCCAACGCGCCCAGGCTTTGCACCAGCGGCGTACCCGTGGCGACCAGCACCTGCAATTGACGGGTGAACATGGCCAGGCTCTTGAGCCGGCCCTTGGGCTTGCGAAATCGCTGACCGGATTGCGAGCCTGTCGATGGGTGTTCGGTCGCCGGCACGATCTGCGATACGAACAGTCCCTGCCGCCGCAGGCGATCGCTCGCTTCCGTGGCATTGGCGGCTTCGATGGTGTCCGCCACGGCTTTGCCGACTCGGTCGAATGCCTGGTACGCCAGTTTCATGCCGCCTCCTTGGCAGTCGCATCAACCAGGCATCGCTGGGGCGTCTGCTCGGGCTGCCCCGGATCGTCCTCGCTGTGCGTGGCGCGAAGGACTTCTTCCAGGCTGGTCTTGCCGGCCAGAGAAATGAGCACGCCTTCTTCGCGCAGCGTCAGGCCGCCCAGCCGACAGAATTCGGCACGCAGTTCGTGCGAGGCCGCGCCGTGGTGAATCATCTTGCGCAACTCAGTGGTGACTTCCATCACTTCGTAGATGCCAATGCGCTTCTGGAACCCGCTGTCGTGGCACTGCTGACATCCCACGCCCTTGCGGAACGCCCGGCCGATCTTGTCGCCGAGGCCGGCGTCGATCAGCACTTGCTCGGAAGGGTAATACTTCGTTGCGCAACCGGGGCAGATGGTCCGCACCAGCCGCTGGGCCACGGCGCCGTTGAGTGCGCTGGAGAGCAGGTACGGCTCGATGTTCATATCGATCAATCGCGCCACCGCGCCGGGCGCGTCGTTGGTGTGCAGCGTGGCCAGAACCAGGTGACCGGTGAGCGCGGCTTGCACTCCCACCCGCGCGGTTTCCTCATCGCGGATTTCGCCAACCATGATGACGTCCGGGTCCTGCCGCAGGATGCTGCGCAGACAACGCGCGAAGGACAATCCAATCGACTGCTGCACCTGAATCTGGTTGATCAGGTCGAGTTGATATTCGACTGGATCTTCGACAGTGACGATGTTGCGCTCCGGACTGCGCAGCAGATCCAGCGCGGAATACAGCGTGGTGGTTTTCCCCGAGCCGGTCGGTCCTGTGACCAGTGCCAGACCGTGCGGCTGCCGCAGCACGCGCTGAAACGCCGCCAGCGGCTCGGGCCGGAACCCCAGTTCCTCCATGCGAACGTTGAGATTGGCCTTGTCCAGCAATCGGAGCACGAGTTTTTCGCCCAAAAGCGTGGGCATGCTTGAAACGCGCAAGTCGATCTCGCGGCCTTCAGCGACGATGCGCACCCGGCCTTCCTGCGGCAACCGTTTCTCGGCGATGTCCATCTTCCCGATGACCTTGACGCGCGACACGATCGCCGCGTGCATTCCGGGCGGGGGCTTCATGAGATCGCGCAGCACGCCGTCAATGCGGTAGCGGATGCGCGTGCCGCGCTTCTCCGGTTCGATGTGGATGTCGCTGGCCCGGTCCTTCACCGCCGTGATGAGCGCGACGTTCACGAGATTGACGATGGGGCTGCCGGCGATCAGTTTGTCAAGATCGGTTGCGGGGCCTTCATCAACCTGCTCGCGCTCAACGACTTCGACTTCCGACTCCGTGAGCGACGCAAGGAAGCCGTCCACGTCAATGTCGCCGCTGGCGTATTTGTTGATGAACTCGGCGATGTTGGCTTCCAGCGCAAGCACGGGGCGAATCTTGCAGCCGGTGAGCGTGCGCAGGCGGTCGATCACGGGGAGAGACTGCGGTTCGGCCATTGCGACGGTGAGCGCGTCATGGACCTTGAACAGCGGCAGTGCCTTGAGACGAAGCGCCTCCTCTTCGCCGATGAGTTTGATCAGCGCGGGGTCGATCAGGCCGTGGCGCAGCGTGATGCCTCGCATGCCAAGGCACTTGGCAAGAGTTCGCACCAGCACGGTGGAACTGATGACGCCCTGGGCGACGAGCATTTCGCCAAGCATCGCGCCGGACATGCGCTGCTCGTGCAGGGCGCGGCTCAGTTGCTCGGGCGAGAGGACGCCTTCATCCACGAGCGCTTCGCCGAAGCGGATTTTCTTCGCAGGTTCAATCATGGCTCAAAGGAAACTTCGCACCGCGGTGAGCATGTCCTCGAAGTGCTCGAATTGCGAGGCCAGATCGGTGATTTCCAGCACTTCGCGGACGGTTTCATTGGCGCCGCACAGTTTGAGAGCCTGTCCGCCACGCGACATTTCCTCGCTGACGTCAGCGAGCGCTTCCAGCCCCACGCTGTCGACGAAGGGCACCGCCGAGGCGTCCACGATCACGCGCCCCAGGCTGCGGCCCAGCACCTCGAGCATGCGCGTGCGGAACTGCTCGGCGTCTGCCTGCACGAGCGGACCCTGCGGCTTGAGCACCATGACTGCGCCTTGCGCCTGCTCATGAATGTCCATCGTCCGCTTCCTCCCAAAGTCCCCGTTGCATTACGCGGCCTCCAGCAGAATGGGCACCGTCATCGTGAAGGTGCTGCCCTGATTGAGTTGCGAACGCACGTTGATGTCGCCTCGATGCAGGCGGATGACTTCACGCGCAACGGAGAGTCCCAGGCCCGTGCCGGTGATCTCCGCGACGCGCTTGTCCTTGGATCGATAAAACTTCTCGAAGATGAGTTCGGTCTCCTCCGGACTCACGCCGATGCCCGTGTCCGTGACTTCCACGATCAACTGGTTCTCCGTGACCTCGACATTGACGTTGACAGATCCCTTGGGCGGGGTGTACTTGATGGCGTTGCCGATGAGGTTGTGCAAGGCGAGCACGATCTTGTCGCGGTCGCCCTTGATGGCGGGGAGTTTCGGCGGAAGGTTGAAGATGAGCGAGATTTCCCGCTCGGCGGCCTGGCCCTGGTAATCGGCGCGAAGTTCCTCGAACAGGGTTTCCAGACGCACGTCTCCGGTGCGGAGTTTCAGCGTGCCGGCTTCGATTTCCGCCACCGAGAGCATGTCGCCCACGATGCGCTCCAGCCGCTTGGATTCCTGGTTGATGACGTTCAGGCACTTGGAGCGCACCGCCACATCGCGCTCGCCTTCATCCAGTGCGCTTTCGGTGTACAGGCGGATGTTGGTCAGCGGCATTCGCAGTTCATGGGTGGCCTGCGCGACGAACAGGTTGCGCGCCTCCTCCGCCAGCCGCTGCTGGGTGATGTCTTCAATGATGACCATTGCGGCGGCAGTGTCGCCGCGGCGCACCGGCCGCACGTTGAACCGCAGGACGCCCTGACCGGAATCTCCTTCCAGTTTCACTTCACTGGTTACGCGGCGGCGAATCGTGCCGTCTACAACCTTGCGGATCGGATCAATCAGGCTGTTGTCCACGGCCAGCGTGGTGACATCGCTGCCGATCATCTCCTCGCGCTTGGCGCGAAGCAGCACGGCGGCCGCGCCGTTGGCGTACTTGATCTGCAAGTGATCGTCGATGAGCAGGAGACCCTGCCACATGGCGTCGCAGACGCCTTCCAGGTCGCTGCCGCCGTCGCGCTGGGCGTCGCGGGGCTCGTGAATCTGCTCGGCGAGCAACTGCGTGCGCAGCCGCTGGTTCTCTCCGATAAGGTCGTTCCACGCCTTGGCTTCCGGACCAGACCGCGCGTCGATGGCCAGCGCGGCGAAGGACTGCTCGCCATCGTGCTTGGCCAGCAGCGATTCTCGAATGGCTCCCATGGCCCACAGGCGGCCTCGCATGCGGCGATAGATGATGAGCAGCGCCAGCATGCCCACGGCGCCGATCAGGCCCATGCCGGCCTGGGTTTCCCACGATTGCCAGTTCGATTGCACTGAGAACAGCGACATCTGCAGCCGTGCGCTGCCGCGGCCGGCGATTTCGATCGGAAACTCAAACAAGCCCGCCTCGTTGATGGCTGCCTCTTCGAGAACTCCTTCGGCATCGGTCGCCCACGACGCAGGGAGTTTGGGTGCAGTGATCTTGGAAGTGGTGGCATCCGCGATCACCTCGCCGTTGCCCAGAACAATGCGGCATTCCCGCACGTTGTTGAAGCGCGCGGTGTCGGAAATGAGCCGGCGGACGGCTGATAGTTCCTCGGCGGCCAGCAGCGTCTCGGCGGATTGCGCCAGCAACGCCCCAACCGTTCGCGTCTGATCGTGTTGAGCCTTGGCCACGACATCGCTTTGCGCACGCAGTGTCCACCATGCGAAGGTGGCCATCGCGCCCAAGAGGATGACCGCGAGGGCCAATCCGGTGGAAGCCACAATGGACTCGCCCCGAACCAGCCAGCCGCGGCGGGCGATCAATTGTTCGACTGCCGATCTGAGCATCCGGAAGTTCCCATCTGGTATGGTCACCAATGGCCGAACATCGTTGGAAACACAGGGTTGCACGCGCCCGCCGGGCCAAGGCGAAGCGTGCTGGCACTTTCTCGGCACATCGCAGGATTCGCTTAACCAATGGTGCTGATAATGGATGGAAACGGCCTGGCAAACCGGCCGATCCGCGGAGTTATCAGCCCGGCCGCAAGGGTGCGGCGTGAGGCTGGCCCGTTCACTTTGGGGAATCTTCACGCGCGACCAGCCCGGCGAGCCTATGATGCCTCTGTACAAGTCAGAGATTGCACGTCACAGCTCTGCCCGCTTCGGCTCGAATTGCCCAATCGGCACAATCATGACGGTCCCGAAAGGACAATTTATGTCGACAGGAACAGTTTCAAAATTCATCGATGAAAAGGGCTACGGCTTCATCACTCCCGATGACGGCGGCAAGGACATCTTCGTCCATCACTCCGACATCCAGATGGATGGCTACAAGTCCCTCAGCCCCGGCCAGCGCGTGAAGTTCGACCTCGCCCATGAGGCCAAAGGCCCCAAGGCGTCCAACGTCACCAAGGCCTGATGATTCTTCGACGCACCATGCGTGCGTTGAAAACATGAATCGAACAAACGCCGCGGATCGCTCCGCGGCGTTTTCCATTTTTGAAACACTCACCGATTTTGAAACACTCACCGACGCGCGTGATCCGGTTACGTTCGCTTGATGGCGATGCGCGACGGCTCGGGCACACGAATGTCACGCGCCAGGCCGATCAGACCCAATCCGCGGATGAAGAGGTAACTCAGGTCCACTTGCCACCACGACACCCCGTGGCGAGCGGAAGTGGGGAACGCGTGATGGTTGTTGTGCCAGCCCTCGCCAAACGCCAGCACTCCGAACAGCGCGTTGTTGCGGCTTTCATCGTGGCTGTGGAACGGCCGCGAGCCCCACAAGTGGCAGACGGAATTGATGCTCCACGTGACATGGTGGCCGAAGAACACGCGCACCAGGCCGCCCCAGATGAATCCAAGCAATACGCCGGTCCACGTTCCGGTGACCAGTCCCGCGATGGCGGCGGGAAGCACGAGCCCCAGGACGGCCCAGAGCAGGAACATGCGGCTGACGCCGCGCAGCACTTTGTCCTTGCGCAAGTCGCCTGCATAGTGATCCAGGCCGCTGTCGTCGCTTTGGAACATCCATCCCACGTGGGCGTGCAGGAATCCGCGAATCGTGCCGAGAATGCCCCCGCCGTGGGCATGGGGCGAGTGCGGATCGCCGTGGCTGTCGCTGCACTGATGATGCCTGCGATGAACCGCCACCCACGTGAGCAGCGGGCCCTGAATCGCCATTGATCCGAACACGCCAAGAATGGCTTTGACCGGGCGCGGCGTCTTGAAAGAGCCGTGCGTGAACAGGCGATGAAATCCCACGGTAATGCCCATCGCGGTGAGGATGTACATGCCTGCAAACAGCGCGAGGTACACCCAGCTGAACGCAACGTTCCACAGCAGCACCATCGCCAGCAGCAGGCCCAGGAATGGAATCGCCACCGTGCCCAGCGTGATGAGCCGCATGCTCAGCGGCGGGCGCGAAGGCTCATCGATGCTGGCGGCGTGATTGTCTTGTTGCGGAATGTGCTGCGGCTCGCCTCGAACTGGCATGCATGCTCCCTGCGTGAAGGTGAATCGCGAGGGAGCAGTCCCCTTGAGAGGGCAAACCGCAAACCGAGCGAAGGTCTTCGATCATAGGCGCATTCATCAATACAGCGGCGATCCAAAATGATGGACTGCTTCACAAGTCCCATCCAGGTGCTTGGCACGGCTTCGCCACAGACGCTCCTACACTCAAACAGACGAGTGGGAGCACATCGCAATGCGCGAATGGCTGAACGAGTATGAGACGCTGCTGTGGTGGCTCGCCGGCGCATCGGCCCTGATCTTCATTGCGAGCCTGTTCATCATTCCCGCGCTGATCGTTCGAATTCGTCCGGACTATTTCAGCCACGAGCAGCGGCCGCCCAGTCGATTCGCCAATCAGCATGCGGTCCTGCGGGCGGTGATTCTCGTTGGGAAAAACCTGCTGGGAATCGTGCTGATGATCGCGGGCCTTGCAATGCTGGTGCTGCCGGGGCAGGGCCTGCTCACGATGCTGGTGGGCTTCATGCTGATAGATTTTCCCGGCAAGTACAAGTTCGAGCGGTGGCTGATATCGCGTCCTGCGATCAGTCGTCCGCTCAACTGGCTCCGCCGCCGCGCTGGCCGCCCGCCGCTGCAAGTGCGATAGGGGTGAGTGCCGTGCATTGGGAGGACGACAGGCAGAAGATGAAAGAGCTGGCCGCCATATCGGCGGACCGCCTATCGCAGCGCGAAGATGGCGATTAGCGCCAAGAGAATCACACCAATCACGACCAGGATGGGCACGATGAATCGAGTATCGCCACCCCGCACCTGCATGTCGATCTTCCCTGATCCGGTCTCAGCCGTGACCTTGCTAGAGTAGATTTTGCGTTCGTGGTCGAGTCGCGCCACGTTCTCGTTGTGAACGTGCAGGTCGTTCTCAGCGGTTCGGCTCTTTAGCACCGCGCGCGCCGCATCGGCCATGACATCCACGTGCTTTTCGCTCATGCGTCGCAACAGGGCGCGCTGATCCTCCTCGGGAAGCTTCTCAAAGCCAACCGGAAGCTGCTGTTCAATGTCGAGTCTTCGCAAACCTCGTTGATTGTCCTCGTTCATAGTCACGAACCTCTCGATATTTTTCGATGCTCCACGACCAAACCACCGAAAAGAGCATCAACGCGGGCAAAATTGAACAGGGAATCCATTCGCTGAGTTTTTTCGATGTGGAGAGACCGACGATTCCGGCAACTGCAGCAACACTGCACAGCACTGCCACCAGCATTCTACCGACAAGTTGAGCCTTAAGTACTGGCAGGTTTTTCCGAGAAACCGAACCCTCAAACGTGCCACCCGCTCCGCGAGCCTGAAAGCTGGTCTCCAATGACTCGGCTTTCGACACTGAAGCGATGGCGTTTTCGAGAATCGAGAGGTCGACGCGGGCGACAGCATGTCGTGCCTGTTGTGCCTCTTGCTCAACGATCATCTCGCAATGGTGATCGAGCAGAAGTCTTTCGTACTGCTGTCGGTTGGCGACGACCAATTCGGGCATAGGCGGCATGTGAAACGATGTCGCTGGGAGACTTGGAACGACGCCGTTCAATACGATCAACCCTCCAAGTTCGTCAACGCGATAGCGCATCACGATCTTGGCATCAACCCCGGCAAGATGATGTGTTGCAGTTGCGAGGTCAAGTCGGACCGCTGCATATAAACGGTACAAGCGATCAAGTACTGTGTATCGCGCAACATCTGTAAACGCAGCGATCTCCTCGTCGGAAAACACACCGCTAACGAACCAGTCCAGCTTTGGCTCGGTCTCTTGACATCGTTTCGCAGCATTGGCAAACGCCGAAGGTACGACATCGATCGTCATGGTCGGAATGCGCGACGCCTCAACGAGCTGCTTCATGTACTCCGGTATGTAGAAGCTGAGAATCGTGAACTGCTTTTCGGGAGATAGGAATCTCGGAACACAATGGAGGATTCTGTATTGTGTCTGTCCCGACATTCCGACGTATCCCCGGCGCCACTTGTGAAAAGTGCGCATCAGATAGTTGTACGCGCCGGTTCCGTACTCGCGCTCATAGAGCCTCATCACCTTTGATAACGCGGTGTAGTCAAGATTGAAAAACTCATTGCGAATGAAATCGCTAGCTCGCCCGTACGCTGTTGCGCCGCTCATGTCATTCCCCCGTCTTGCGCCATTCCCAGGGCGGAGTCGGCGAGTCGAGTGACCAAAGTCCGGTCCTTTCTGTACGCGCCTTCGCCTCCGCATCGCGCAAGGCTCTTGAATCGGTATTGGGATAGACCCAGGCACATCCATGCTGCACAAGCTCGAGATCAACCCAGCGCGATCCAAGGTATACGTTGGCGAGAACCCGTCCGTACTTCTCGCGCTCTACGTTGTCGAGGTGGACGGTCTGCCCACTGAGCAGGCTTTCGAGAAAGGTCGCGGCCTCAGCGCCAAACGGTTGGTCTCTCTCGGGCGCGTCGATGCCAGCAAGCCGTAGTTCCAAGTCGATGTTGTCTTGGCCGACGATGACGATCGTGTCCCCATCCTTGATTCGGACAACTCGGAAGCCGTGATCGGCCTGCGCCGCTCGCGTTTCGGCGATCAAGTTGGGATCGGATGAACGTGTCATCCGTGATCGCGCGATAGCCAAGCCGAGTACTAGAACCGCAACGCAAACGAATGCCGCTACGAGCCAAGTGACCATGCGATCGCCGGGCCGCCTTGAGGGGCCAAGGCGCTTCGGATCGATCACGTCTCGGTCTTCGCCAACGCGGACTCTTCTGACCTCGACCATGCCGCCAGTGTATCAGCTGAAGGGCCAGAATCAGGCAGGCGGGGAGCTGCCCTTCTGCTTGCGGGGTTTCTTCATTCGCTTCGGCCCGGACGCGTGCCATTGTTATTGCTCCGCAGCGCATTCGCATCCGCAATTGCCGCATTCGCACAAACCAACGTGCTACTTGCCATTGCCGCGCATCCATTCGCCATTTGCACCGTGCATTGTGCTGCGTGAGTGATTGAGCATGCGATCGGCCCGATGCCACTCGCGATTGGAACGGTTCCTCGCGCTCCGCGATGCATTCCTCGCGCTTTGAAGCAGATTCTTCGCGCTCTGAATCAGATTCCTCGCGCTTTGCGAAAGAATCATCGCGGTTTGCGGACGATTCCTCGCGCGCCGCAGCATATTTCTCGCACTCCGCAGCAGATTCCTCGCGATCTGCGAACGATTCATCGCGCTCCGCGGACGATTCCTTGCGCTCTACCAAAGATTCCTCGCGCTCTATGAATCTTTCAACGCGTCTCCACACATTTGGGCAGCGCATCACGACAGATTCGCCTCGCGCCATGACACAATCGCGGCTCGACACGACACGTTCGCAGCGCGATCATTCACCATCCCAGCGCAACATCACAATTTCCACGGCCAAGTTCTCATGGCCAAACCCTGCGCCTGCACGAACAGCCCATGCGCCAGCATGATCAGCCCACGCGCTGGCCCACGCAATCTGTGCGCCAGCGTGTCCAGCATCTGAGCCAGCACGCCCAGACCATGCGCTGGCGCTCTCAGACCCTGCGCTGGTGTGTTCAGCTCCTGCGCCAGCACGCCGAAATCCTGCGCTGAGGCACCGTCGGCAGCGTTTTTCGGCCTTTCAGTGAAGCATGCGGCTGCGTGAGCCGATTCGGGGAAGGAAGTTAGCCCCGCCCCCGGAAGGGGAAACACAAAACCCCCGCAATCGCAGGGGTTTCGTTCAGTCGGGGTGACTGGACTCCAATTGAACTTTTTCTGGAGGGAGTCGAGGATTGGAAACCGGGTATTCGCCGACTGCTGGGCACAAGACGCCCAAGCACAGCGAAACCAGCTCGAACTTGCCGTACACTTTCCGCCTATGTGTCCGACGATCATCAGCTCATTCCAGATACTGCGTGAACTCGGGCGCGGCCTCGGGGAGAAGAATCACGAAGTCAGGAGGATCTGATGTTCATCCGGCAGATGCAGGAAATGTTCTACCGGAGGGCAAAAACCCCGAAGGACCTTCCCTGGCACCGGGATGCTCCGGATGGTTTTCTGCCAGAGGTTGTGGAAGCGCGGGCCAAACCGGGTCGAGCGCTTGACCTGGGCTGTGGCTCAGGCGTGTTCTCAGTTTGGCTGGCCAAGCAGGGCTACCAAGTGACTGGGCTGGATTTCATTCCGCGCGCGATTGAGATGTCCAAAGCCCGTGCCGAAGCGGAAGGCGTGCACGTGAATTGGATCAACGCAGACCTGCTCACCTGGACCGCATCCGGCCAGTTCGATGTCATTGTCGATTCCGGCTGTCTGCATTCACTGATCGGCGGCGATCTTCGCCGGTACAAGGAGCAGCTCCTGCGATGGGCGGCCCCTGAAAGTGACTATGTCCTTGGGCATTTCGGCAAGAGGCACGCGCTCGATTGGCGCCCGGTTGGGCCCAAGCGCCGAACCCGTGAACAACTCGTGCGGCTGCTGGCCCCGGAGTTCAAGGTCGTCAAGCATGAGCAGAGCGAAATGGCCGTGCCCCTGCCGATCGGCCCGATCGTGCAAGGCCACGCGTTCTGGTTTCGTCGTACCAGCCACAAGGCCCGATCGGCGTGCTGAAAAATGTTGATCGGAAACACCGATCACGGACTGTCCGCCGCGGCGACAGCGCCAGCAAACGAAAAACCCCGCAATGAAAATTCATCTCGGGGTTCTTCAGTCGGGGTGGCGAGATTCGAACTCGCGACCTCTTGACCCCCAGTCAAGCGCGCTAACCAAGCTGCGCTACACCCCGTGGTAGGCCCGAAACCTGAGGATTGCGGCGATCTCAAGCCTCACTTCTCAAGCCTGACCCGAGCGGACAGGGTGGGATTCGAACCCACGGTGCAGGAAACCCCGCACACAGCATTTCCAGTGCTGCTCCTTCAGCCACTCGGACACCTGTCCGGTGAATCGCATAGTCTACCCGAAAACTCCTCGCAGGTCGAAGCATTGCAAAATGAAGGCTAGTCGGACGCCGCCTGGCCTGAATTGTCGTTCTTGTCATGAATCTGAACTCGCAGCCATCCACGGAACTCTCGGGCGTCATGGTCATTGACAAGCCTTTGCGCATGACCTCCATGGATGTGGTGGATTTCGTTCGAATGCGAGCCGGCGGCGCCAAGACCGGCCACGCAGGGACGCTGGACCCGCTGGCCAGCGGCGTGCTGGTCATGGCGATCGGAAAGGCGACGAAAGTCATTGACCAGATCATGGCGACCGACAAGCGGTACGAAACAGCAATCGACCTTTCCGCATTCACCACAACCGATGACCTCGCAGGCGAGCGCACGGAAGTCGATGTGCCGAATCCTCCCTTGCTCGCGGATGTGCAGCGGGTCATCGAGCAATTCGTCGGCAGCATCATGCAGCAGCCGCCTGCGTTCAGCGCGAAGAAGATCGGCGGAAAGCGGGCCTACGCGATGGCAAGGAAGGGGCAGGATGTTCAACTGCCACCGCAGCCTGTGCTGGTGCATTCGCTTGAGGTGATCGACTACCGCTGGCCGCTGCTGACGCTGCGCATTCACTGCGGCAAGGGGTTTTA
>CAMPIL010000050.1 GCA_946886375.1 uncultured Phycisphaerales bacterium | reverse complement strand
GTCCGGATGGTCAGGAGCCGACATTCGAGTCAGTGCTCCGGACGATGTTCGAAGCGGGATATCGCGGCGACGCGTATCCATCGCTGGGCATGTGGGGCGCAGCGCCAACGGGAGTGTTCGCGAGTTATCCGTTCCCGGAAAGCCTCAAGGTGATGCGCTCGGGCGGGTTCTGAAATTTTTCGATTGACGGTTGGCAATTGGGCATCCGAGCGCCAGGACTCGGCTTCAAATCTGAAATCGCAGTCTTCAATCTGATTTCTGCATCTGGCGATCCGCCTGCGAGACCGCCACACCCGCGCTGCCCTGCATTTGCCATTGCTTGATGCTGTCGATCGGGGCGATGAGCATGAAGGTGCTGAGCAACAGGCTGTCACGAATCACGAACACAAGGAAGATTTCAGAGGCGAGAAAGACTAACGCGGTCCTTACCAGCCCAAGCCAGCGAGCGATGAAGAAGCCGATGCCGCACGCCAGCACATCGCCCAGCGAGTTCACCACGCTGTCGCCCAGATAGTCCAGCGACATCGTCGCGGTTCGGTAGCGGTTGATGATCAGCGGCGAATTCTCAAGCACTTCCCAACCCGCGGCAATGGTGATCGCAATGCACAACCGCCATGCGAGCGAGGTGCGCGGAATGAGCAACCACATCGCGCTGAAGAAAATCAAGCCGTGCGAGAGGTGCGTGAGGCTGTAGGGATCCGCCAGATGCTGCGAGCAGTGCGGCGTCCACGCGTTGCCGACCCACAGCCGCAGGTTGTCGCCCTCATCGCATTGCCACAGGCGCCCTTCAATTTTCAGCGCAATCACCATAGCGGCAACCACCATCGCCATGACGAGATACGGCTGATACGAGCGCGTTGCGCGCAGCGACATTGGATCAGGTGCGGCCATGGAGAACTTGCAGAGTCTGACGTCAGACGATCAGAGTGCCGGGGTTTTCGACCAGTTGTCGCAGGGTCTGCAAATACTCAGCCGCCATCGCGCCATCGATGACGCGATGGTCGCAACTGAGCGTCGCGCTCATTTCGTGGCCGATGGCCAACTGGTGGTTGCGGACGACCGGCTTCTCAATCGCGGCTCCGACGGCGAGAATCGCGCTGTTGGGCGGGTTGATGATCGCGGTGAAATTGTCCACGCCAAACATTCCAAGATTCGAAATGGTGAACGTCGTGTCGCTCATTTCGTCCATGGAAAGGCCGCGCGTGCGGGCTTTCTCAGCCAGCGCTTTGCTCTCAAAGGAAATCACGCGCAGGCTCTTCTGATCAGCGTTGCGGATAGTGGCGACGACCAGTCCCCCGCCGCGCTCGGCCGGAATGGAAATCGCGATGCCGATGTTGATTTCGCCATGCACCTCGATGTGATCACCGGCCCACGATGCGTTGAACTCTGGATGGCGATACATGGCCAGGGCACATGCGCGCACGAGAAAATCGTTGACGGAGAGTTTCACGCCTTGTGGCTCAAGTTGCTCATTGAGCGTGCGGCGCATCTCCAAAAGCGGGTCCATGTTGAAGGTCGCGGTGACCTGATAGTGCGGGATGGTGGTCTTGGATTCGACCAGCCGCCGCGCGATGGTCTGCCGCATGCCCGAAAGTTGAATGGAGCGCGTTTGCATGGCCCCCGGCGCGCCAACCCGGATTTCCGGAGCAGGCATCGGCACGCGCGTGGCGACGACTTCTTCGGTTCGCGGACGCGGGGCGCTGAGCGCGGTGCGTTGATCGCTCCTCGCAGCGGGAGGCACGGCCGCGGCGGTTTCGCCCGCCGTTTCTACGGCCTTCATCACATCGCGCTTGATGATGCGACCGCCGGGCCCGGTTCCTTCAATGGAACCAAGATTGACGCCGTGCTCCTCGGCCAGCAGCCGCGCAACGGGGCTTACTCGCGTGCGCCCAAGTTCCTCACGCGGCGGGGCTTGAGCAGCCACACCTTCGGGTTCCATCTGCCGGGCCTGTTGTTGCGGCACTTCCGGTCTGGCGGCGGGCGCGGCCGGTTTCGGCTGACCGGTCGACGCCTCGGTCATCTTGGCGGTGAGGCGCTCTTCGGTCCGCTGCGATGGTTGCTCTCGCCGCGCTTCCGGGCGCGCCACTTTGGCGGCGGCGTGCTCGCCGTTTCCGGCTGCGCCCGCGGCCTGTTTCACATCCTCGCCTTCGCCGGCGAGGACTGCAATCACAGTGCCGACGCTGACTGGTTTGCCCTCGGGCACAGCGATTTTCGCCACGGTGCCGTCGTCGTACGCGGCCATTTCCATCGTCGCCTTGTCGGTTTCGACATCGGCGATGACATCACCGGCGGAAACGGCGTCGCCTTCCTTGACGTTCCACTTGATGATGGTGCCGGTCTCCATCGTGTCGGACAGACGCGGCATGGTGATGGGAATGGGCATGGGTCAGGAAGGCACGAGGCACGAGGCATTGGGCATGAGGAAAACCAATCGCGAACGGAAATGTGAATTGAAGGGCACGAGCGCCACTTGCCTTATGCCTTGTGCCTTCGTTTCACGCATTGTACGTCGCCGCCCGCACCGCCTCAGCAATCTTGCGCGCATTGGGCAGCATTTCCTGTTCGAGGTTGTAGGCGTACGGCGCGGGAACGTCATCGCTGTGCACGCGATGCACGTGATTGTCCAACTCATCGAAGCAGTGCTTGTGCACTTGCGCTGCGATTTCCGCGCCCACGGATGCAAACGGCCACGATTGATCGACCACGACGCAGTAATTCGTCTTGCGAACCGAGTTCACGATCGAATCAATGTCCAGCGGCCGAATCGTCCGGCCGTCGATGACTTCACAATTGATGCCGTCCTTTGCGAGCGCATCGGCCGCTTCCAGGCAGAAGTACAGCGGTCGGCCGAAACTCACGATCGTGCAGTCGGTGCCGGGACGGCGAACGATCGCCTTGCCGAACGGAATGAGGTACTCCTCCTCCGGCACTTCGCCCTTGGTGGAAAGCAGCCGTTCGCTTTCGAGGAAGAACACAGGATCATCATCGCGAATGGCGGTTTTAAGCAGGCCCTTTGCGTCGTAGGGATTGAACGGGATCGCCATCTTCAGCCCCGGCACGTTGGCGTACATTGACTCGACGCACCATGAGTGCGTGGAGCCAAGTTGCCCGCCCGCGCCGTCATTGCCGCGAAAGACGATCGGGCAGCCAAACTGCCCGCCGGACATGTACAGCATCTTCGGCGCGTTGTTGAGAATGGGATCAGCGGCGACGAGGCTGAAGGACCAACTCATGAACTCAACGATCGGCCGCAGCCCCATCATGGCTGCGCCGATTCCAAGCCCGGCGAAACCGGATTCGGAAATGGGCGTGTCGACGATGCGCTGCGGCCCGAATTCTTCCAGCATGCCGCGGCTGACCTTGTACGCGCCGCTGTACTGGGCCACTTCTTCGCCCATGAGGAACACCCGCTCATCGCGGCGCATTTCCTCGGACATCGCTTCACGCAACGCGTCTCGAAATTCGATTTCTCTTGTGGCCATGGGGTAAAACTGAATCGTCAGACGGGCCTGCGGCCCTCTGCCGGATCTTTGTTCATTTCTCCAGCATCTCAGGAGGACTGGTTCCCTTGTACGGTCCCCACTGCTCCACGTACACATCCTTGTACAACTCATCCAGCGGCGGAACCGGCGATTGCTCTGCGAACTCAACCGCGTCGCGCACTTCATTGCGCACATCCTTCACCATCGCGTCGTATTCATCCTTCGACATGCCGTGCTGTTCGGTCAGGTGCGCGACGAGTTTGTCGATGGGGTCCTGTTCTTCGTACTGATGCTCTTCTTCCTTGGTGCGGTACTTGCGCGGGTCGGACATTGAGTGACCCTTGAAGCGGTACGTGCGCACATCCACGAACGCCGGGCGGCTGGATTCACGGCATTTCTCGATGACGGGCTTCATGCCGTTGTACACGCTCAACACGTTCATGCCGTCGACCACCGCGCTGTCCATGCCGTAGCCGATGGCTTTTTTGGTGATGTCGTGACCCATGGTCGTGCCGCGGCTGATGGCGGTTCCCATGGAATAGCCGTTGTTCTCGCAGATGAAAATCACTGGCAGGTTGAGCACGCCGGCGAGGTTCATGGCTTCATGAAACGCGCCCTGATTGAGCGCGCCGTCGCCCAGAAAGCACAGTGTCACCTTCTTCGATTTCTCGCCGTTCATCACTTCGTCGATGTACTTGGTGGCGAATGCGAGACCGGCTCCGAGCGGGCACTGCGCGCCGACGATGCCGTGGCCGCCGAACATCCAGTGGGCCTTGTCGAACATGTGCATGGAGCCGCCCTTACCCTTGGCGCAGCCGCTGATCTTGCCGTACATCTCGGCCATGCAGTACTTCGGGGCCATGCCGCGCGCCAGGGCGTGGCCGTGGTCGCGATAGGCGGTGATGACCGGATCATCGGGATTCACCGCGGCAATGCAGCCGACGGCGACGGCTTCCTGCCCGATGTACACGTGGCAGAAGCCGCCGATCTTCTTGTTCTGGTAAGCCTGCATGCACCGCACTTCAAACTCCCGGATCAGGAGCATGTCGCGCAGCCACTGCTTGAGCATCTTGACCGGGACCTTGGCGGGCTTGCTGGGCTGAGTGGTTGTGGTTGTGGCCTGTGTCATCGTGAGCATCGAGCGATCCTTCGTGCCAACCAATGGTTGTGGTGGCTTGGAGCAATTGCGGCGGCCGAAGGCTGATGATCCTAAGCGCGTGAACGCTACGGAGTCTCCCCGCCGCGTTGCGTGGAATTATCGGCCGATTGCAGGCGGCAGGCGTTATTTTCTGGAGAATCGCAGCCGACCGGCCGGCATCCCGGAGCCCGGCTGCCCCCGCCACCCTCCACGAACTGCACCAAACGCGAGTGAAAGGACTCGAACCTTTAACCTCCGGCTTCGTAGGCCGATGCTCTATCCAATTGAGCTACACTCGCTTCCCTGCGGCGAAAACCGCGATTGGAGGCGATACGATAGCACCAGTGGACGGTTGCCTCAACCGTGTGCGGAGTGGAAGAAGCCTGTCCAGTTGATTTCTCGGCGCGGTTGACGATAATACGCGACTCACCATTTTCAGATAGGAACTCGCTCGTGCCCAATACGAACTCAGCCAAGAAACGCATGCGTCAGGACGCCATCAAGCACTCCCGCAACCTGTGGCGGAAGCGCCGGATCAAGGAGCAGATCGGGCGTTTCCTCGCCGCCGTGCAGGAACAGAACGTGAAGACCGCTGAGGAAGAGTTCCGCAAGACTTCGGGCCTGCTGGACAAGATCGCCTGCACCGACACCATTCACCGCAACACCGCGGCGCGGCGCAAGAGCCGCCTGGCGCGACGGCTGAAGGCCCTGCAGTCCAAAGCGTGAAGTTGACGCCGACGCACTGCTGCTGTGACATGTTGACAAGGTGATGCCGTGACGGGAGCGTGTCTCCTGCACCGTATCGCCTTGTTTGCTTTCCACCCGCATGTCGCCACGAATCAAGCCCAAAGCACGATCGTCACGGCGAGGTTCGCCGCACCTGCTCGGGTACTGGGATATTTCCCGGCGCCCGCTGCAAATCCTGGCATTCCTGCTGCCGCTGGTCGTTGTCTATGAAATCAGCCTCATCTTTCTGCTGCGGTCAGATCGCGGCGTCCTGACCAACAAGGCGCATGAAACGCTTCTGAATTTCTTCGCGGCGTTCGGCATTCCCATCGACAGCAGCCTGTTCCTCGGCGGAATCGTCGTCATCGTCGTCCTGTTCATCTGGCACGTACTCAACCGCGACCCCTGGAAAATCGACTACCCTGCGGTAGGCGGCATGGCCATCGAGTCGCTGGCCGTCGCGATTCCCCTGCTTCTGCTTGGCCAGTTGATCCGCCGCGCCGCTGCCGTGAATGTCGCCGTGATGATGAGCGGCAACGACCAGACTTCCTGGAGCGGGCTTGGATTGGGTTCGGAATGGGCACTGAGCGTCGGTGCGGGCCTCTACGAGGAACTGATGTTCCGCATGCTGCTTGTGGCTGTGGTGCATACGCTGCTGGTGGATGTGGGCGGCGCGACCGATCGCCTGGGATCGGCCATCGCCGTGACTGTCTCGGCGGCGGCATTCGCGTGGTATCACCCGCTCACGGCTCCGATTGATGCGGTGTTCTACTTTTTGGCGGGACTGTACTTCGGCGCGGTGTACGTCGTGCGGGGCTTTGGCATCGTGGTCGGGGCGCATGCGCTCTACGACATCATCACGTTTTCACTCTCCTCGCCTGCCTCGGGTTAGTTGCAACGGCCCGGCGGCCAGTGGATACAATAAGCAGCCCGCCCCGGCTTTGGCGTCTTTGTGTTCATGACCAGCCGCGCAATCGCTTTAAGCGATCCGAAACGGATCGATTGTCCGAAACAATCGCCCTGTTCCAAATTGATTGAAGGAGAACTGTGATGATGTACAAGTCCGCGTTTGCGTGTGCCGCAATGCTGGCGATCGCCACTTCGGCGCTTGGCCAAAATGAAAAGAGGCCCGCCGCCCAGCCAGAGGCAAAGCCTGAAGTCAAGCCGCTCACCGTCGGCGACTCCGCCCGGCCGATCGACATCGAACACTGGGTCAAGGGCAACAAGGTCACCGAGTTCGAACCCGGCAAGGTGTACGTCCTTGAGTTCTGGGCGACGTGGTGCGGGCCGTGCAAGAAGGGCATGCCTCACCTGGCCGAACTTCAGCAACACTACAAGGATTACGGCGTGACGATCATCGGCATCAGCGATGAGCCGCTGGAAACCGTCACCAACTTCCTGCCCAAGACTGACAAGGAGGGAAAGTCCTGGGATCAGAAGACTGCGTACACCCTCACCACCGATCCGGACAAGTCGGTCAAGACCGATTACTTCACCGCTGCAGGACAGTCAGGCATTCCGTGCGCGTTCATCATCGGCAAGGATCAGAAGATCGAATGGATCGGCAATCCAATCTGGCCTGAAGGCGCATTCGACAAGGCTCTCGAGGGCGTCGTCAAGGATTCCTGGGACCGCGAGGCCTACAAGCAGCAATGGGAAAAGGAACAGGCAACCCAGCGCGAGGCGATGAAGGCCCAGATGGAACTTCGCAACGCGATGATGGCCAAAGACTGGGACAAGGTCCTGGGCATCCTCGACAAGCAGATCGCCGACAACCCGGAAGAGTTCGGCTTGAAGATGCAGAAATTCATGACCATGCTCGTGCAGATGGATCAGCCCGACAAGGCGTATGCCTATGGCGACGAAATCGCCAAGGCGCATTGGGATGACGCAATGATGCTCAACCAACTGGCATGGTTCGTGGTGGACTCGCCGACGGTGAAGACGCGCAACCTCGACTTTGCCTTGAAGACCGCCACCCGCGCCAGCGAAATCACTCATGACCAGGACCCGGCGATCCTCGACACGCTTGCTCGCGTGTACTTTGACAAGGGCGATCTGAAGAGCGCGATCCGGCTCCAGAAAAAGGCGCTCGAGCACGCTGGCGATGACGAGATGGGCCAGGCAATCAAGGCCACGCTTGAAAAGTACGAAGCCGAACTGGTCAAGAAGGCCGGCCGCTGAGTTCCAGCGCAAGCGTCATCCATCACAGTTTGTTTCAAGGGCCCGCCTCGGCGGGCCTTTTTCGTTGCCCGTTCAGTGCGTCAAGAGCCCCGCAGGATCGCACCGCTTCTCTCGCGCCGAGTAGAATGTCGACTTTGACGGCGTCAGGAGTCGGTCTTTGGCCAATCGCAAGAGTTCATCCACCCTCATCATCGGCGCGGGCATTGTCGGATTGTGCACCGCCTATTACCTCGCGAAGCGCGGCCACAAGGTCACCCTCCTCGAACGCGATCGGCTTGATGAACAATCGAGCGATCCCATGCATGCATCCAAGGGCAATGCAGGACTGATTGCATTGGGCCATCCCCCTTTGCCCCGGCCCGGGCTGGTGTGGAAGACCATCAAGTGGATGCTGGACGGCGGCAGCCCGCTGTACGTTCCGCCTCGCATCGATTTCGGCCTGATGGCGTGGATGTGGCAGTTCCGCAAGGCGTGCACCTCTGACCACTTTCAGCGATGCATGAAAATTCTTGCGGACCTGGGCTGGGCCACCGGCCGCTGCTGGGATGCGATCATCGACAGCGAAAAGTTTGACTGCGAGTATCGCCGGACAGGCTGGATGGACGTGTTCCGCACCAAGGAAGGCATGGAACACGGCATGGTCGAAGCCAACATGCTGCGTGAGTACGATTTTGACGTGCAGATCATGTCCGGCGATGAACTTCGCAGGCGCGATCCCGCGTTCCGCAAGCAAGTCGTCGGCGCGGCTCACTACACCGACAGCCGCGCGATCAGCCCCACCAAATTCATCGCCCTGCTCACCAATCGCGTGTGCGAAATGGGGGTCGCGATCCACACGCAATGCGAAGCGATCGATCTTCAATCATGGAAGAACAGTCGCACAGTTAGAACTCGCTGCGCCGGAAACGGCGCAATCGCGACATCGCCAACTGAGTTCTCCGCCGACACGCTGGTGCTCGCCGCGGGCGTGTGGACTTCTGAACTTGCCCGGCAACTGGGCGAGAAGATTCCGATGCAGGCGGGCAAGGGCTACCACGTGATGCTCACGCAGCCCGTGGTGTGTCCTTCCACCGCGTGCGTGTTGAATGAAACCTACGTCGCGGTGACGCCGATGAACGATGGATTGAGGCTGGCGGGAACGGTGGAACTGTCGGGCATCAATCATCGCATGATGCAGAAGCGCGTGGACATGCTCTCGGCGGGTGCACGGAACTATCTCGAAGGCATCGAGAACACGCAGATCGTCTCGAAATGGTGCGGCCTGCGCCCGTGCACCGCAGACGGCCTGCCGGTCATCGACTGGGCGCGGCGGTGCGAGAACGTCTTCATCGCCACAGGGCACGCCAAGTACGGCCTCGCCTACGGCCCGATCACCGGCCGGCTCGCAAGCGAGTGCATTCTCGATGGCAAGCCGTCGATGGATGTCTCCGCACTTCGCGTCGATAGATTCTGATCGCAGCGATCACGCCAGCGTTTCAACGCTCGCCGTAAAGCACACGCCGCGGCTCCGAAGTTGCTCCAGCACTCGATCGAGCATCCCGCATTCGCACCCAATGAGTTCCGGCGGAATGACGCCCGGCTTGGCGAATTCATCTTTGGCCAGCATTCTTGCGATGATCGTGCATGGAAATGCGGTCGTCCGCGACATGCTGGTTGAATGCGTCGCACAATCGTAGTGATCGAGCAAATCCCATGCGTAGCGAGTTCGCTTCCCGCCTTTCACGCCTTCCACGATGACTCGCATCACGGTCAGGTCCTGCTCGTCCTTCTCGTAGGTCCATTTGGGGAACATGAGGGTGCTTATGACATCGATGGGTTTGACCTTGACGCCGCGTACATCGATGGGCTCGTGGCTGAACAAGCCGGTCTCTCGGAATACTCGCATGAGTTCAATGTGCCCAGGATAGCGGAGCGTCTTTTCCTTCATGAATGGGGCCTTGAGGAAATGGGCGATGCTGCGCAGGCCATCGGTATTGAACGCCTCCAGCGTGCCGACACCGGGGAAGTCCATCAATTCCGGTTCGCTCAGCGCTTCCTTGATGACAATCCGGCCGTGCTCCACCACGCGTGAGGGACGCGTGTACTCTTCAATGACATCGTGCGGCGAAAAGCCGGCCTTGTACTGGAACGGCCAAATGCGCTCACGCGGCAATCCGCCGACGTAAATCTCGATGTTCGTGCATTCATCGAGTTGCGCTGCGCCATACCCCGCCATCATGTTGCTCATGCCAGGCGCCACGCCGCAGTCGACGACTGCTGTCACGTTGTGCTGCTTGGCCAGCGCATCAAGGTCCCATGCGTCTTCTGGCATGAATGAGATGTCGCAGTAGTCTTTTCCTGCTTCAATCACAGCCCGCAACGTCTGGAAGCCGATCCTGCTCGCGAGCGCCCCGAGCACGATGTCGAACGGCTTGATGACTGCCTTGACCTGGGCCGTATCGGCGAGATCGACCTGGACCGTCTTGATTCTGCCCGCTGCGGCTGCCGACGCCGCTGCCAGAGATTGCGGACGAATATCCGCGATGGTGATCTCAAACGCCGGATCGGCCGCGAGATCGCGGGCCATGACCGATCCCACCATTCCCGCGCCAAGCACGATTGCCTTTTGCATGCAGGTCCTTTCTTGGACTGTCGATGACAGGTTCAGCAATACCGTACGGCGGCGGGCAGACTGCTTCAAATGCCCTCGCAAGAGCCGATAATGCGCTGAGGAATTCACGCCGACTGAATCGGATTGTCCGCAATCGCAAAAGTCGGCGGCGGATCGGTCCGACTGAATCGAGACAGGAGGCCGATTTACTCCGTGAAGACCAAAAACGTTGTACTTGCGTTGTTCGCTGACCGCATCGACATTCTGTTGTGCCAAGGCGATTCCGTGGCAGCGGCACGACGCCTGCCAGTCGCACTGGGCACAGACTCCGCCGCGTGGGCGAAGACTGTCATTGATGCCGTCGGTTCGATTCGTGCGATCATCGAGGAACTCGACGCCGCCGAGGCTCCCACGACGGTGCTGTACCGCAATCCCACGGCGTACTCTGACTACGCGAGCCTTCCGATCCGTTCGGCCAGTGAAGCACGCCAGGCTGCGATCCTGGGCTGCGCAGACGCACTGGCATGCTCATTGGACTTGGCCACCACGGCCGCAGTCGTCATCGGGCGTGACGCCACCGCCTCGCAGAGCCACGTTGTGGTCGCAGCCGATCACGATGATGTAATGACCAGCATCGCCGCGATGGTGGAATCCGCCGGCTTGACGTTCGTCGGCGCCACCCCCATCGACGCCCCCATCATGACCAAGCTGGCATCGCTCACGCTGGCAAACAAGGCCAGCAATACGGCGATGCTGTACGTCGGCGAGCAGCGATCTTTCTTTCTGATCGCGGATTCAGGCAACCTGCTGTTCGCCCGACCGATCAATCTCGGCTTTGACGCGTTGGTGACGAGCCTGACGCGCTCCATTCGCGGGGCCAATGGGGCCGCGCCCATCGAATTGGACGCTGCCTCGGCCCGCACCATCCTGCACCGATTTGGCTTCCCCAATCGCGAGCAGGTCGTGCACGAAACGCTTGGATTGACCGGGGCGCAGATTATTCCTCTGCTGCAGCCTGTGCTTCAGCGTTTCATCGTCGAACTGCGGCAATCGCTGCGGTTTGGGGTCATCGAAGAACAGCGTCAGACCCTGCAGGTGAGCATCACCGGTCCGGGTAGTGCAATTCCAAATTTTGCAACCCTGATCGCCACCGAATTGAAATCGACGGTCGCCACTGACGAGTCCTATGCCGCCTTCGATCACCAGGCTCCGGATTCGGCCGGCAGCGAGTTGATGGACGCCGTTGTAGACGCCAAGACGCTTTCGCGCTTGAAGCTGCAGCCGCGCCAGATGGCACGTGCGCGGCACATCAATCGATTGCGCCGCTGGTTGTGGACGGGAACGGCCGCAGCGCTGGTGCTGATCGCCGCCGACACGGTTCACCAGCACCGTCGGCTCGCTGATGCCAAGCACCGCATGACCGCATTTGAGAGCCAGACCACCGACCTCAAGGCTCTTCAGGCGACCGGCGAGAAATTGTTCACCGTGATCGGCGCCGCAGACAAACTCGAAGCGCGTATCGCCAGCGAAACCGGCTCGAGCATCAACTTCCGTGCTGCACTTCAGGAATTCAGCCGCCTGGCTCCGGATTCGGTGCGGTTGACGCACATTGGCTTTAACCGGGACAAGGGCAGGACCGTGGGACGAATCTATGGCCACGCGTTTGAGAATCCCGGCTCGCCCGGCCGCACGCAACTGGAGCCGTTCGTCGAGAAACTCAAGAGCAGCCCGTTGTTTGATGACGTTGTGCTCGCGGACGTGCAGGCCGGAAACGTGCAGCACGCCAACAGCCAGAAGTTTGAGGTCAGCCTGACCGGCATCGGCATTCCCCGCAAATTGCTGCACCAGTCTGTCGCCTCGGCCAGTCAAGGAGCCTCGCCATGAAGGTCAACGCCAACGCCAATCGTGATTTGCTGGCGCAGGCTGCGATCGTGCTGGCCGTGTGCGTGGGCGGCTGGATGATGCTGGTCAAGCCCAAGGTGGATGAACTGGCGCGGGTCGAGCAGACCATCGCCGAGCACGAATCCGCCTCGGCCAGCGCCATCAATCAGCAGAGCGTGCAGCAGGCCGCGAACCGGATGAGCCAGATCAAGGGCCGCCTTGAGCAGGTAACTGAACAGAACCGCTTGGCCAGCGATTCATCCAAACTTTACGGTCTGGTGATGGACATGGCGGACTCGCATGGCGTAACGGTGCAGAGCCTGCAGCCCGGCGCTGTGCGAATGCTTTCCGATGATGGAAAAATGTCCGCAACCCGGTTGAACATGACCGTGCAGGGCACATATGAAAGCATCGCGGAATTTTTCGACGCGGTGTGCGGGCTCCAGGCGTTCATCCGCCCGTTGTCGATGCAGATCACTCCCACGCGCGAGGAAGGCCGCACGATCGTCGACGCCGATTTCGGCTGCGACGTAATGAGTTTCGTGCTGGAAGATTCGCTTGTTGAACTGGCCGGAGGCAGTCATGCCCAGCCCTGAAATGCGAAAGAACCTTGCGGCGATCGGCGCACTGGTCCTGCCGGTAGTCGTGGTGAAGTTGACGACTCTGATGCTCGGGCACTCGGCCCTTTCAGCGCAGGCAACGATGAAAGCCGCCCACCCCGTCGCTGAGGTCTCCGCGCCCGCCATGCAGCAGGGGCAGAATTCCGAACGCCAGCGAAACGCCGCCAAGCACGTGCAGAGCCTCAAGTCGCAGCCGTTCGGCCCCGCTCCGCTGCTGTTTGCGCCGGCCGCAGCGGCACCCGTCTCGGCCGATCCCACAACGCCGAGCGTCGTCGTGACGCCAAGTGAATCGCCCAACGACGATGTTGATCCTGTGCCCCAGTTCATTGTGAACGCCGTGATGTCGTCGACGACCGGTCAACGCGCGCTGATCAACGGCCGTCCCTACCGCGTGGGCGAGCAGGTTCGCGGCACGACCTGGACGGTGACCGCCATCGAAAGCGCCAAGCGCTCGGTCACCCTGGCGGACCGCAACGGCAGGCAGGCGACCGTAAGCGTCGAATTGCCGCAGTAATCAACCGTCAGCCACTCAATTCACGACCTGCGGTTGCGCAGCGACGAGAATTTCCGCCGTCGTCTTCGCCTTCACTTCATCCACCGTCACGCCCGGCGCCAGTTCGATCAGGCGAAATCGCCTGCGATCGTGGTCCATCTGAAGCACGCACAGATCAGTGATCACCATGTCAATGCATCGCTTGCCGGTGAGCGGCAGCGTGCATGTGGGGATCAACTTGGGCGCACCACCCTTGGCGGTGTGGTCCATCATCACCACCACCTTCTGCACGCCGGCCACAAGGTCCATTGCTCCGCCCATTCCCTTGACGAGTTTGCCTGGAATCATCCAGTTGGCGATATCGCCTTCCTGCGAGATTTCCATCGCTCCAAGAATCGCCAGGTCGATATGCCCGCCGCGAATCATGCCGAAGGAATCGGCGGATGAAAAAAAACTATGGCCGGGCACGCCGGTGACTGTTTGTTTTCCGGCGTTGATGAGATCGGGATCGACTTCATCCTCATACGGAAAACGCCCCATTCCCAGCAGGCCGTTCTCCGACTGAAGCCACACCGTCATTCCGGCGGGCACGTGATTGGCGACCAGCGTTGGCATGCCAATTCCGAGGTTCACGTAAAACCCGTCGCGAAGTTCCCTTGCGGCACGTTTGGCGATTTGATTGCGGTCCATCGGCATCAGTGGGCACCTTCACCATCCAAAAAGTCTGATGGGCACATCAATGTAGCACGTGCGGCTGATCTTGGGGCATTGCCCAACTCGGCGAATGGAGCGAAACCTCAACCCGGTGATTCCGTAGAATCTTCGCGCACCTCGCCGTTCACGGAGATTTGACATGCATTGTTCCAAGGCTCGATTCGTCAGTGCGTCGCTGCTCCTAACTGGATTGCTCATCGCCCAAGCGACGGGGCAGACCACCACGCCGGCGGCTGATTCTCCCGCGATGGAAGTGCGGCTGCAGCGGCTTTGCGATCAACTCGAAAAGCAGCGCGAAACCCTGCACATCCCGGGCATGGCGATCGCCGTGATCAAGGATGACAAGATCATCCTCAGCCGGGGCTTTGGTGTGCGGGAT
>CAMPIL010000049.1 GCA_946886375.1 uncultured Phycisphaerales bacterium | reverse complement strand
GTGATGTTCACAGCCTCGCGGACTTCCGAACCGTATTGCACGGATGCGCCCAGGGAAGTCTGTGGCGTAAGGTCTGCGATGGATGGACAGTTGTCGCGCAGCGCGATCAACTCGTGCGGTTTCAGCCGCACCATTTCCCACGGGTACTTGTTCCGCGGCGCATCATCCGGGCGATCTGGGAAAATAAACATCTTGCTGGCGCCGAACGATTCGAACTCCGACAGCACCTTGGTTTTCAGGCCTGACAGCACCGCGATGACGCTGGTCACGGACGCCACGCCGATGATGATGCCCAAGGCGGTCAGGAACGAGCGCGTCTTATTGACCCAGATCTGGCTCAGGGCAAGCGCGATGGCCTGTATGTAGAAAAGCGGGTTGAGCATTACGCACTGCCTGCGGGTTCAGCCGCCGCTGCGCCCAGCGTATTGCGGCGGAAAATTGGACCATCCGAATGCACCTGGCCGTCTTTCAGATAAATCACGCGCTGGCAATACGCGGCGATGTCGTCTTCGTGCGTGACGATGATGATGGTCTGGCCATCAGAGTGCAACTGTCCGAACAGCGCCATGATGTCGCGGCTGGTGGAGGAATCCAGATTTCCGGTGGGTTCATCAGCCAGCAGAATGGCGGGATTGTTCAGGATGGCCCGGGCGATGGCGACGCGCTGCTTTTGCCCGCCGGACAGTTGGTTGGGCTTGTGCGTCATGCGGTTGGCAAGCCCGACGCGCTCCAGCGCGGCCTTGGCCTTCTTTCGCCGCACGCTCCAGCCGCCCTTGGCGTAAATCAGTGGCAGTTCGACGTTGCGCAGCGCGGTCATGCGCGGCAGCAGTTCAAACGACTGGAACACGAAGCCGATGTCCTCGTTGCGGACCTGCGCCAGTTCGGCGTTGGTCATGCGGCTGGTGTCGCGCCCGTTGAGGATGTACTGGCCCTCGGTGGGTTGATCGAGGCAGCCGATGATGTTCATCAGCGTGCTCTTGCCCGAGCCCGACGCGCCCATGATGGCGACGAATTCGTTTTCGCGAATGTCCAGGTTGACGCCGCGCAGCGCGTGAATGCGCTCCACCCCGACGCGATAGATCTTTCGCAGGTTGCGCGTCTGAATGATCATGTGCCTGACTGGACCTTGACTTGCGCGCTCTCAGGCTCGGTCTTCTTGGAATCGGGCGTCGCGCCTGTGTCTTCCTGAAGCAGTTCATCGTGCTTCATCAGCCCGGCGAGGATGATGCTGTTGGTGTCATCGCTTGCGCCGCGGCGCACCGGCGTGCAGACCGCCTTGCCGTTCACCACGCGGAACACGACCGTCGTGCTTTTCTTGGAGCGATCCACCAGTGGATTGTCCTGCTTCACCGTCTCAGGCAAATCATCCAGCGGGCGGTCGACCACGGCCTGGCTCTCCACGGTCAGGCCCTCGTGGCTGGCGGTGTCGATGTCCACGTTGGCGATCAGGCCTGAAAGGATGCGCTGGCCGCGCAGGTCGATTTCAACTTCGGCTTCAAAGTAGCCGGTGTTCTGCTGCAGGTTCTCCGTGCGCTGCAGCGCGATCTGCGTGACCGTTCCGCTGAAGACCTGGTCGCGATACGCGTTGATGTGAACCTTGGCGGTCTGGTTTTCCTTGATGCGGGCGATGTCGCTTTCGGCGACCTCGGCTTTGAGGATCATGCGGGAAAGGTCAGCGACGGTCATGATGACCGTGCCGGGATTGTTCATCGTGCCCATGAGCACGACTTCGCCGACTTCTGCGTTGAGCGCGGTGATCACGCCGTCCATCGGCGCGGTCATGACCGTTTTGGACAACGCTTCTTCGCTGCGGGATATCTCCGCTTTGGCGGCGTCGAGCGAACTTTCAATGACCG
Organism: uncultured Phycisphaerales bacterium; assembly: GCA_946886375.1. The sequence continues at coordinate 12,548 of CAMPIL010000049.1, read as the reverse complement.
AAATCGCGTACTTGGCGGATTCGATCTGCGACTGAAGATCCTCAGTGCGCTCCAGCGCATCGTCCAGGTCCTTGCGGGGCAGATCGCCCGTGTCGTAAAGGGCCTGCTTGCGCTCCAGTTGACGCTTGGCGTAGTTGAGCGAGTTGAACAATCCGGTGAGGCGTGCCTGCTCGGAACTGAGCCGGAACTGTTCGCCGTCCCGCCGCGCCAGCGCCGACGCCAGCGAGGATTTGAATTCCCGATCATCCAGCTTCACGATCATGTCGCCCTTGCGGACATGATCGCCTTCGCGGAACGGAAGTTGCTCGATTCGTGCGGCGACTTCGGCAGAGATATCGACCTTGGTGCGAGGTTCGACCTTGCCGGGCGCTTTCACGGTTTCCATCAATTTGCCCGGCGCGACCTTCTGCATGCGAACCTTGGTGCCTTGGGGCTTGGGGGCGAACGAAGCGAGGCCGCTTTGCAGTTGCGGACCCGCGATCAGCGCGCCGGCGATGACAAGCCCTCCGACAATGAGCAAGATGATCAGCGCAATTTTCACGTCAAACTCCTTGAACCGGCATGGCCGCCCGCAGCCTTGCTTATTGGGATATGGCAGCCGGCAGTTGCATCGGAACAGCCCCGAACATTGCGCGTCCGCCCCAGGCGAAACGCCCATACAGCATACCACGATCAACCTCGCATGCCCGCAACGCATGCCGGCCTCTCACCAGCGGGCGGATGCGGCGGGTACAGTGATGTGCGGACCGTTGGTTCCACCTGCAATTCAGGAGTACGCCCGTGATCACCATTCACTGCGACAAATGCGACAAGCCGTTCGAGGTTGAGGACGATGCAGCAGGCGAAAAGGTCGAGTGTCCATACTGCGGCGACATCAATCGCGTGCCTGCTGTTGCGCCGGCAATTGCCGCGCCGGTCGCTCAGCCCGTCGCCCGACCGACAATCACGACCGCGGCTGAGCCTGAAACCACGATCGCCGTGGTTCGCCAGGCGATGTTCCGCGCGCATCCGTTCTGGTACTCGCTGATGGTGCTGGTGTTCCTCGGCGGCGTTGTGCTGGCGATCCTGGCGAAGTCGTCACCTGACTTTGCCAACATGCGCTGGATGATGTGGGTGGGCGTGGGCGCGGCAGTCGCGGCGGCGCTGTGGTGGTTGGTCTGGTGGGCCGCACCGCACCGCTGGGTGAAACTCACGATCACCAGCAAGCGCACAATCCGCCAGGAGGGCATCGTGGTGCGCAAGACGTCTGAAGTGCTGCACGATCACATTCAAAATTTGACCATCAATCAAACTTTCCTTGAAAGATTGCTTGGTGTTGGATCAATCTCGATTGACAGTGCCGGCGGATCAAAGAACCAACCCATAGAAATCGAAATGGACCACGTGCCCCGCCCGTATGCGATCAAGCAGGTGATCGATCGGTATCGGAGGATGTGATGGGCATTTCGATTCTTATGCTGGACTCGTCACTCGCTGAGGATTTGTTGCCATTGGTGATAGGAATTCGCATTGCGCGGCACGATGACATCAACCGACACCTCGGCGCGGTTCCCTGAATCATCAGTCGCCTGGTAGGTGACGGTGTACTTGCGATCCCCCAGTTGGGGATTGCGTTCGGACCGCAGTTTGAATTGCAGGTCGAGCGTATTGGCGGCGACACCCTGAATATCGTTGATCGTGTTGCCCGAGCCTGCATCATTGTCGGGCTGGTTGCAGACAACCGAGACGAGCGTCATGTCAACGACGCTGCCACAAAGATCCACCGCTTCGACGATGGCATTGATTTTCTTCGTCGTGTGGTTCGGCGACCACAGCAGGCGCGGGCTGAGTTGAACGGTGAGTTGCGGAGGCGTCGTGTCCACGATCGCCACCATGACTGTGTCGCGATCAATGTGGCCGCTGGGATCGCTCACTTCAAGCGTAATGCAATGGCTGCCCTTGGGGAGCGAGACGGTCGGCGAAACTCCCGTCGCGCTGCTCAACAACCATGTCCATTCGTACTCCAGCAGGTCACCGTCAGAATCAGTTGAACCCGAACCATTCAGAGTGACCGGCGTTCCTGCGGAGCCTGTGCATTCGACGATTTGATCATCGCCAGCGTCAGCGACGGGCGGCTTGTTCATACTGTTGAACTTCTGAATCAAACCGGATGAGACTTTGCACAACGCGGGATTGGTCGGCCGATGGGGCCAATTCGGACCCGGCGATTTTTCGAGGTTCTTGAGACGGGTGATGCGGCCGCTGCCGTTGCCGTTGTCCCAAACGCCGTCTTCAAGTGATCGCGATGGCCAAGTCTGGTTGGGGCAATCGCCGCACTGGGGGCTGGTGCGCACTCGCACCGCCAGCGGCACTGGTCCGCCGGTCACCACCGGTCCGCGATAGCCGACAATCTCGCCATGTCCGTCGGACGGCCAGCCGACGCCGCTGCCAGTTTCGCAGCACGGTGAAGCCAGCAAGAGAATGTTGGGCCACCCGCCCGGATCGTTGCCGTTGGCGGCCATGCTGACGGCTGATTGAGAGGTGGTACCACCCGGCGGTTGAAAATGGCCGAAACGGTGATCGGAGTCAAAGTCAAATGGAAACAGGGCTTCCTTCTGGTAGCGATGATGCAGATTGATGATGTTGCTGCCGAAAACCAGTGTCGGCGCGTCGTGATAGTAGGATTGGCCAGCGCACAGCAAGTCGTTGTCGATCTCGTTGATATTTTTCAGCCACGGTCCAAAAGGAACGCACCCGACACCGAGGCCGCCAAATTCCAGGGATTGGAAACCCAGGAAGTTGTCGCGCGAAACGCGCCAGCGCGTCCAGTTGAATTGTGGTTGACCGGGCGTTGGTCCGGCCCACGGGTAATTGCGATTGCCGACCGGATCGATCGGCGCAAGAAGGTCAATCACGACATCGGCTTGCGCTCCGATGTGCACCGTCGCGCCACCGCCCATGCTGTGGCCGGCGACAATGATGATGGCGCTGGGATTGTGCTCGCGGATCGCCGAAAGAAACCTTGTCGCATCCGCGACCATTTGATAATCCTCAGCGGGAACGGCCTTTTCGCCAGCCTGCGTGGCGGTGGTGAAGTTGAGCACATTGCCGGTCAGCGAGCCCGGATGCGATTGGAGATGGTGCAGCGGACGTTCCATGTAGGGCGCGAGCAGATTGTTCCACCACGCATAATGGACGTATGCGCCCCCGGCCATCAGATGCCGGGCGAAGTTGTAAAGCATGAGTTCATCGAGATATGCATTGGACGCGTAGCCGCTGATGATGAGTGCGTAAATCGGCCTGTCGTTAGGAACGGTGATCGAATCGGATGTCGCATCTGGATGATGCTCCCAGACTGGCGGCCTGGCCCAGCCTTGGCCTTCTTCATCAGGAGGAAAGCCGAGTTTGGGCAGTTGCACCGTAAAGGTGGCCTCCTGCGGCGGATCACAGTTCGTGGATTGCGCGCGTGCCTGGAGCGAAAGGGCGCTAAGAATCAAAATTGCGGGAGCGACCTTGAACATGGCTGTGTCCTTTCCTTGAAAGGCGCCCAACTCCCGCAAGAAATGCGGAGAAGAACGACCGGTGTTCGTCGATGCCTTGAGCCGATCCTACCAAGACTGACCAGCCGGCTGATCCGGAAAAACCGCACTATGGCAGACTTTTTCCGGACGTGAATGCAGAAGCGTGACGTGGGATCAGCGCCAATGCACGGCGTTGGATCCGATCTGATCAGCCGACTTTGACGAGACGTCAAATTGGGCGGATCATGCAGCGATCATGAAGATTCACGAGTACCAGGCGCGCGAGTTGTTGGCCGATGCGGGCATTCCCGTCCCGGCAGGACGGATGGTGCAGACGGTTGATGACGCGGTCGCCGCCGCCAAAACGCTGTTTGAAAACGGATCGCGCCAAGTCGTGATCAAGGCTCAGGTTCACGCAGGAGGGCGCGGCAAGGCCGGCTTCGTCAAACTTGTGAAATCCGTCGACGAAGCCCGCGCCGCAGCCAAGTTCATGCTGAGCAACCGCATGGTGTCTGCCCAAACCGGCGCGGAGGGGCTTGAAGTCAAGCGACTGCTCATCGCGGCGGCGGTCGACATCGCCAAGGAGTATTACCTCGCCTTCACTGTCGATCGCGCGAACAACACCAACACGATGATCGCATCAGCCGAAGGCGGCGTTGAGATCGAAGCCGTGGCGGAGCGCAATCCGGAGGCGATCAAGAAAGTTCGCTTGCACCCGCTCTTGGGATTGCAGCCGTACCAGGCGCGCGATGCAGCGTTTGACCTTGGCTTCAAGGGCAAACAGGTGAATCAGGCGGTGAACGTGATGATGCGGCTGGCGAAGTTGTTCATCGACAGCGACGCTTCGCTGGCGGAGATCAATCCCCTGGTCGTTACGCCGCCGACCCAGAAGCATCCGGATGGAGAAGTGCTCGCGATCGACGCCAAGTTCAACTTTGATGACAACGCGATGTTCCGGCAGAAGAAGATCGCCGACTTGTTCGATCCCACCGAGGAGAATCCCGCGGAACTGCGGGCCAATTCATTCGGGCTCAGTTACGTCGCGCTCGATGGCAACATCGGCTGCCTGGTCAATGGGGCGGGGTTGGCGATGAGCACGATGGACATCATTAAACTGCACGGCGGAGAGCCGGCGAATTTTCTTGACGTGGGCGGCAGCGCGAGCGAAGAAGCTGTGACCGAGGCGTTCCGCATCATCCTCTCGGATTCGCTCGTGCAGGGCGTGCTGGTGAACATATTCGGCGGCATCATGCAGTGCGACCGCATCGCCCGCGCGATCGTCGCAGCGGCGAAGGAAGTCGGCTTCAATGTGCCGCTGGTGGTTCGATTGGAAGGCACGAACGTGGCCGAGGCGCGGAAAATTCTCGCGGAGGCACGCAAGGATATTCCCACCATGCAGCCCGCCACCGACCTGACCGACGCTGCGAAGAAAGTCACCGCGGCGGTGCGTGCGGCTTGATCTCAAGCTCGAACGGGCCAGCGACTTCACGCGCAGACGGAGCACTCGATGAATACACATAGCACTCTCGCCGGGGCCGCCGCGATGCTGATTCTGCTGTGTTTCGCCGCAACGGCTTCGGATCGACTGGCCGACCCGGTCCAGCACATCGAGACGACTTTGGCCGCCCTCCACGGTGCCGCTTCCAAGGCCGATGGCAAGCGGTACTTCGAACTCTTCGCGCCGGATGCGGTCTTCCTCGGCACCGATGCGACCGAACGCTGGACGATCGATGAATTCAGAGCCTACGCGATGAAGCGATTCGAAACCGGTACCGGCTGGACCTACACGCTGCGACCCGACACGAGGCACATCGTGACGGAGGGCGATGTGGCGTGGTTTGATGAACTGCTCGACAACGCCAAGTACGGCACCTGCCGCGGCAGCGGCGTGCTGCGGAAGATAGGCGAGACCTGGAAGATCGCGCAGTACAACCTTGCCTTTGCAATCCCCAATGAGCGGGCCGAGGAGGTCGTTGAGGCCATCCATCATGGCGCCGCGCAGCCGACGACCATTTACCTGGTGCGCCATGCCGAGAAAAATACTTCCGATCCGGGCAACGCTGATCCAGACCTGAGTGAGGCCGGACGCGAGCGCGCCGAAGCGCTTCGCCGTTTGCTGGCCGATGTGAAATTCGACCAGGTGATCGTGAGCCACATGAAGCGGACGATGCAGACTGTTGAGAGTTTGCTGCCGGCGGGAGCAAAACCCATGGTGCTTGATGGTCAAGACGCGCAATCGCTGCCACAGGAATTGCGAAATGAACTTCGCGGAAAAACGGTGCTGGTCTGCGGCCATTCCAACACGTTGCCACAGATCATGAAATCAATCGGCGTGAACGAGCCGATCGCAATCGATGAGAACACGTTCGATGTCCTTTACATCGTGACGCTGAGTGGCAGCCAAGTTTCGGTCCAGCGACTGCATTACGGCGAATGAGCGCAGGCCTGTGCGTTGGTGCTGTGAGCGGCGACGAAGCCTGCGGCACGCGCCTACCATCGCTCCATGCTCATTCTCTTCGATATTGACGCCACGCTGCTGCGCACAGAGGGCGCGGGACTCAAGGCCATGCACGAGGCCGGCCGCGAGCTCTTCGGTGAACAGTTTTCGATGGAGGGCATCGAGTTCTCCGGCCGCCTCGACTCGCTGATCTTCGCAGACCTCATGCGGATCAACAACGTGCGCGATGGTGAAACGCATCACGATCGATTCCGTCAAAGCTACGGCCGTCACCTTGAACGGCTTTTGAGCGCGCAATCCTGTGCGCGTTTGCTGCCGGGCGTGCGCGAGCTGGTGCACGAACTGGCTGATTGCGAGCACGCATGTATTGGATTGCTGACGGGGAACTATCCCGAAACCGGTCGCATGAAGATTCGCGCCGCGGGACTCGATCCCGACCTGTTTGCCGTGGCCGCCTGGGGATGCGAAGGCAAGAGCCGGCGCGACCTGCCGCCGGTGGCCATGCGCCGCCATGCCGAACGCATCGGCCGGTCCTTGCCCGCGGAGCAGGTGGTGATCATCGGCGATACGCCGCACGATATTGATTGCGCCAAGGCTCACGGCTGCCGGTCCATCGGCGTGGCAACGGGGATGTTTTCGACCGATGCGCTGGCCGGCTGTGGGGCGGACCTGGTCGTGCCCGACCTGTCCGGCAAAGCGTTCCTCTTGCAATGGCTGATTGGGAAATCTCAGGCTTTGTCCATCTGATCTTGTGGCGGGATGAAATCGCCATGACAATGCGCCGATGCAGGAAGTTCCACCAACTGCGGCGGTGAATGCCCCGATCGACATGGTGGTGGCTCATCCGGCCGCGCCGATGGCGGACGCGGGCCGCATCGGTTCCATGGATGTGCTGCGCGGTTTCGCGCTGCTGGGCATCCTCGTGATGAACATCCAATCGTTCGCCATGCCCGGCGCGGCGTACATCAATCCCACGGCCTACGGCAATTTCGAAGGCGCGGACTTCTGGGTCTGGTATGTCAGCCACATCTTCGCTGACCAGAAGTTCATGACGCTCTTCTCCATGCTCTTCGGCGCGGGGATCGTCCTGATGACCACCAACGTCGAGCGGCAAGGAAGAAGTCCCGCTGCGCTGCACTACCGCCGCATGGCATGGCTGATCCTGTTCGGAATCCTCCATGGATATCTGCTGTGGTATGGCGACATCCTGTTCTTATACGGCGTGTGCGGCATGCTGGTGTATCCAATGCGGCGCTGGCGCCCGGGTTGGTTGATTCTGGTTGGCGTGCTTGTGGTTAGTGTCGCGTCAATTCTTTCACTATTGCAGGGTTGGGCCATGCAACTCATGCCGCAGGAAGACATTGATGCGATCATGGTGGAGATGTGGCAGCCGACCGCCGAGACGCAGCAGGCTGAGATCGCCGAAATGCGCAGCGGATTCGCGCAGCAGATCCTCCATCGCGCGCCGGGCACGTTCATGTTTCAGACACTCATGGTGATGGTGTGGGGATTGTGGCGAGCCGGCGGGTTGATGTTGATTGGGATGGCGCTCTTCAAACTGGGCGTGTTCAGCGGGCGGCGCTCGACTCGGCTGTACTTGGCGATGACGCTGATCGGCGCGTGCATCGGCATTCCGGTCATTCTCTATGGCGTGCAGAGGAATTTTGCGGAGGATTGGCGGGGCGAGTACTCGTTTTTCGTCGGCAGCCAATACAACTACTGGGCAAGTCTGCTGGTTTCCCTGGCGTGGGTGGGCGCCGTCATGTTGATGTGCCGCGCGGCGTTTTGGCGATCGGTGTTGACGCCAATCGGCGCGGTTGGCCGCATGGCGCTGACGAATTACCTGATGCAGACGATTCTCTGTACATTGATTTTCAACGGCCACGGATTGGGATTATTCGGCCGGGTCGAGCGGACAGGACAGGTGGCCATCGTGCTCGGCGTGTGGGCGGTGCAACTGATCGTCTCGCCACTCTGGCTGCGGCGTTTTCAGTTCGGTCCGTTTGAATGGCTCTGGCGTTCGCTGACGTACTTCAAACTCCAGCCGGTGCGGCGCGGCCGGCGTGAGGCATCGCCGGGTGGCGCGGGGTGATCGTGCGGAATCCCGCGTTCAGTTCTGCAGAATTGCACGCGCATGCGCCGATGATTTCGCTAGAGTAGGGCCGTTTTCCGGTCCGTGGAGAAAGCAATGCCCACAAGTTTCGGCGCCATTTGCACTGACTTTTACGTGAACCAGAAGTTGTCGCTGCGCATGGATCTGCCAAGCAATCGCGAGAGCGTGCTTGACATGTTCGATCGCGTGCGCAAGGAACTGCCCGGCATGGATCGCTTTCGCCGACACGAAGGCGAACTCGCGCTGGAATCTCCCGAGCAGGCGTCGCAGTACAGTTGGTTGGCGCTGCGCCGGACTGCCGTCCGCAGCGGCTGGGTCAATCCAGAATCGCTGGATCAGGCATACAAACTGCACCGGCTCATCCTTGACGTCGCGCCCTATTTTCTTTCCATTAGTCCATTGGATGTCGAGTTCGTGGAACTGGTGTTCGGCTTCGATCTGCAGGCCGAGCGCAATCGCAACGAGGTCGTGTTCGAAGCGCTGCTTGGCAATTCGCCACTGGCTTCCCTGGTGGACCTCGGGCGCGAGTCGGTTCTTGAGGCGCAGCCCTACATCGGATTCGGTTTGAACGAGCAATGCGACCTGCAGGGTTTCGTCGAAGTCAAGACGCGCACTAGCACCGGCGAAATCGCCACCGGCCGGTTTGATGATGAACCGATCAGCGTGTACCTGACCGTGCGAAAGTATGGATCGCTCAAGACGATCGAGGAATTTGGAACGATCTTCGGCAAACTCGCCGGCCACATCGAGCGGCTCGCCGAGGAACGCGTCGTTCCCAACGTCGTCATGCCCCTGCGCGAAGCCATCCACTCCCGTCCGGGGTGACGGGAAAGCGTCGAACATCAAGCGCGGAAAACATGCAGGAGAAGTCGCGACAGCGAACGCAGTGCGCGTGCCGCTCCGTCGTGTGACGCTTGCTCTTTTGCCTTGACTTGCCCTAACCCACGATGTCCGGAAGGTCCTGCAAGCCTTCGGTGAGATCACGCGGGCCTTCTTCAGTGATCAGGACATCTGCCTCGTAATGCACCGCCAAAGAGCCGTCGGCGGTGTAGATCGGCCATGCCTTCGCATCGGCTTGGATCAAGTGCGTGCCCTGCGCGATCATCGGTTCGACCGCGATGAGCATGCCCGGCTTGAAGAGCGTCCATGCGTCAGGCCACTCGCCACGGTATTTGGGCAGAACATTGGAGACGAACGGCGGGCCATGCAGTTTGCGGCCGTAGCCGTGCCCGCCCAAGCCGCGCACCAGGTGATAGCCGCACTCTTTCTCGGCGTGCTGCTGGACGGCCCGTGCCCAGTCGATCAGCGGACGACCCGGCTGCATCGCGGCGATGCCGCGCCGAAGCGACTCGCGACCGCACTGCATGAGGCGCAGCGCTTCGGGCGTGGCGCTCTCGATCGCGTAGGTCCACGCCGCATCGCCAACCCATCCACGATGAATCACCCCGACGTCGACGGAAAGCACGTCGCCTGACTTGATCGGCTCGCTGGTGAGGTTGTGCTCGCCATGCACGATACATGCATTCAACGACAGGCAGGAATGGCTGCGAAACGGCGGATGACCCTGCATCGAGTAACGCAGGAACGCGCTGCGGCAATCCAAGTCCTTCAGCGCCCTTGCCACGAACGAGTCGATCTCCGCCAGCGTCTGACCGGCACGCAGAAACTCAACCAATCGCTCGTGAACGCGGACCACTCGCTGCGCGGCGGCAAGTGCGGAATCAATGTCTTGAGAAGCGGTGACAACCATGGACGCGGAATGGTAGGGGGATTAACTGCAAACGTCTAAACCGTCAGCACATTCGCGGTCGCCGGCGACTTATTCCTCTTCCCGCCCTACAGCCCGCAAGTGGACGATTTCCCCATTGATGATGACCACAAGCGGTCCGGGCCCGGCGATTTCATAAGCAAGGTCACGCTCGTCGAAGGCGTCCAGCAACTGCAGATCGGCTCGTTTGCCGACTTCGATCGAGCCGACTTTCTCCTGCAGCCCGAGCACGCACGCGGCGTTGACGGTTGAGGCGATGATCGCCTCGGCCGGAGTCATTCGCAACTTGCGGCAGGCCAGCGCGATGGTGAAGGGCATTGATGGAGTGGGGGCCGATCCCGGGTTGAAGTTGGATGCAATGGCTACCGCAGCGCCGGCGTCAATCAGGGCGCGGGCTGGTGCGTACTTGCCGTCGAGTTGAAAGCCCGAGCACGGCAGCAGCACCGCCATCGTCTTGCTTGAAGCAAGATGCGCGACATCGCCGGGACTGACGGCCTCAAGGTGATCGACGCTGACCGCGCCCATGTCCACCGCAAGGCGAGTCATGCCCAAGCTGTTGAACTGATCCGCGTGCACGCGGAACGGACAGCCCAGGTCCCGGGCGGCCTCGAAAAGTCGTCTGACATCTTCCACCGACCATGCGCCTCTTTCGCAATAGGCGTCAATGGTGATCTCGGGAAATTCCGCGGCGACCGCGGGAAGCGTTTCGCTGATTGTCTGTTCGATGAAATTCGGATTGTCGGGATCAATCGCGTGCGCGCCGAGAAACGTGCCTGCGACGGTCTGATCGGTCTGCCGCGTCGCGGCGTGAATAGTGCGGAGCATGCGCAGTTCGTGTTCGGTGCTCAAGCCGTAGCCGGATTTGATTTCCACGGTCCCAGAGCCCAGCGCGGCCATGGCCCCGAGTCTTCGCAACAGCAGCAGCAGCAGTTCTTCATCCGATGCGCTGCGAACCGCGCGCACCGTGGACATGATCCCGCCGCCGGCTTTCAGGATGTCAAGGTACGATGCGCCGGCAAGGGCCATTTCGAACTCGGCGAAGCGGTTGCCGGCCCAGCACGCGTGGGTGTGGCAATCGACGAAGGCGGGCATGAGCACGCAGCCGCCCGCGTCAATGACCTCGCCCTGGTTCTGCCCCTCGTAAACGCCGGAGCCCACAGCCGTGATCGTCCGATCGTCAATACGCACGTAGCCGCGCTCGATCACCCCAAGTTCGCGCATGGCCTTGTTCCGGCGAGGTTCGAGGCCGGAAAGCGCCGCCAAAGTCAGGATGCGGGCGTTGATGATGACGAGTGTGGACATGCGGGCGGGTCGAATCCTTCAGTCGCGTGCTCATTTCATGCGCGGCACGCGCTGAGGCATGGGTAGGTTACAATGCCGGCTCGTTGCGTGCACCCGCGCGCCGCCCAACGGACATCGCCTGTCGAAAGTGATTGCCATGCCACAGCAAATAGGTCAATCGATGTTCGCCCGCATCAGCGAAGACCGCGGCATCCTGACGGTCCGACTCGTCGGCCCGAGCATCGGCCAGCGCGAAGTCCCCATCATCACCGACCTCGTGGGTCCCGCCATTGATCAGTGCGGCACGTCGCTACGGTTCATGGTGCTGGACATGAGCCAGATCACATTCATCAACAGCATGGGGCTGGGAATGTGCATCGATTTTCGCAACCGGACCAACAAGGCGGGCGGCAAGTCAGTGCTGCTGGGCATGAACCAGCAACTTGTCGATCTCTTCAAGATGGTGAAGGTCGATCGGCTGTACACGATCGTGAAAGACGCCGGTGAACTGGCGAAGATCACGGCGAGCTGATGCGCCGATCAGCGATGTTCCGAGCCGAGCATTCAGTCTTTGCAGTAATGGTGTAATTCATCATAAGTTCCTGTGGGCAACGGCATTGCGGCTGGTAGGCCACCTAGTCTTTCGTGATTGTTCTTGACAGGGGAGGAACTCGGCGATACCTCTTATGTGATCTGTCACAGCACGATAAGGAATGGAATCATGACACGTTGCATTTGCGCCGTCGTCCTTCCCTTGCTTCTTGTGAGTTCACACGCGATCGCGCAGGTAGAGGCGCGATCCTCGGCTTCCAAGCCTCCGCCGCTGAGCCAAGCCGTCGTGAAAGCCAACAACCAGATTCGCAACAATGCCGATGCCGACCGCGCGGAAATCGCCAAGGCATTTGATGGCGTGTTCTATGTGCTGGCCAGTGTCCAGGAGCAGGAGCCGATTGACGGGGCCGCAAACCGGTACGTCGCCACGATTTCGGTTGATCGTAATCTCAAATATTCCGTCGCTTCCGCTCGCGACGAAATTGCGGCCGCTAATTTTCAGATTCGCAGTGCCGAGCAGGCGGTGAACCTCGCACAACAAAAAGCCGAGCGCGATTTGGGTGCCTTTGACAAAACGTGGAAGCGAAGGTGGCTTCCACGCCAGAAGATCCACAAGTGGTATCATGGGGGTTGCCAGATCCGCAATCCTCCGATCAGCGATCAGGCGGGAATCTCGCGCCGTAATTCAGTCATCGATGCTGGTCGTCGATCAATTCAGGCTGCCGCGAGCAACGTGGATCAATGCAAGCAGGGGCTGCGCGCCACGAAACGGCGGATCGATCAGCTGCGACGTGCGGCGGTCCAGGAAGCCGAATCAGTGAGATTGAACATTGCATTTCAAGGTGAAACGCCGGATTTCGCCGGGATGGCCAAGGA
>CAMPIL010000048.1 GCA_946886375.1 uncultured Phycisphaerales bacterium | reverse complement strand
TTGGAGTGTGCGCGGCGGATCGCTGTAGTGGTTGTCCAGGCCAAGTTCGCCCCACGCCACGCACTTGGGCGAGGCCGCTGCACGTGTGACATCGTTCCAGTCAATTGGCTCATCGGAATGCAACGGGTGCACTCCCGCGCTGCACCAAAGGCCGTCGTGGGCCTCGGCTAGGGCGGCGGCCCTCAGGCAATCGTTTGAGGTGGTGGCAATGGTGATCGCCCCGCGAACACCCACCTCGCGTGCGGCGGCGAGGATTTCGCCAGTCCGACCGTCAAACTCCTTGAACGTGAGATGGCAGTGCGTGTCGATCATCGCTCGGATAAGGCCGGTTGGGGTTTTGGCAGATCGGCCGATTGATGGCGCGAGGTCCAATCGGCAGTTTTTGCGCCAAGTTGCGGTGGAAGATAGGCAAGGTATCATCCGCCGGCACATAGGCCTTGGCGTTGAAGTCTGGGCAAATCTGTGGGGCGGGTGACGGTGTTCAGGCCGTCCTCCCGGCTGGTTCGACCATGTTGGAAACCCCACAGATGTCCTTGATTCGGTTGACTTCGGCTACGGTTCAGGTAGCATCCCGAACGACATTGTGAAAAAAGGCACAGATATGGGTCGCTACCATTATGTCTTTCCGAAATGGAGCAACATGCTCCTTCCCGCGGCTTTGATCATCGGGCCGCTGGTGCCGCTGTATGTCGTCTTCGTGGTCGCGTATGGATTCAGTCCGGTGGCCACGGACGCGGGCTACATGCCCAAGCAGCCAATTCCCTACAGCCACGAACTGCACGCCGGGCAACTGGGAATCGATTGCCGCTACTGTCACAACACCGTGGAGTACGCCGCGAAGGCTGCCGTGCCGCCCACGCAGACGTGCATGAACTGTCACACGCAGATTCAGAAAGACAGTCCGAATCTCAAAGCGTTGTGGGAGAGTTACGAGCAAGGCACGCCGGTGGAGTGGCGCCGCGTGCACGACCTTCCGGATTACGCCTACTTCAATCACTCAGCGCACGTGACGCGAGGCGTCAGTTGCGTGGAGTGTCACGGCCGGGTCGACAAGATGGTCGAGGTGTATCAGCAGGAACCGCTGAGCATGAGTTGGTGCCTTCAGTGTCACCGCAATCCTGAAGGGCGCGTTCGCGATCCGCGCCTGGTGACGGACCTTGCGTGGAATTTCGAAAGCGATCCCAAGGCCCGGACGATTGCCTCCTCCGCCGAGGAATACCACAAGTACTGGTTCAATCACAACAATCTCAGCCCAACGCAGGACTGCTCGACATGCCATCGATGAAGAATCAGATCACCAGCGATCCGCATTCTGCGAATGGGGTGCACGCCTGCGGCCAGAGTGAGCACGAAGGCGCTGGCGCGACCGACTCCCCAAACGCCAAGCCCAGTAAGTTGTATTGGCGCAGCGTGGATGATCTGGCTGACACGCCGGAGTTTCGCCAGTTCATGCACCGCGAGTTCCCCGCAGGCGCATCGGAAATGCTGGATTCAGGCGATCGTCGGCAATTCCTGAAATTGATGGGCGCCTCAATGGCCCTGGCGGGCTTGGGCCTGGCTGGCTGCCGCCGCTGGCCTGATGAGAAGATTGCGCCGTACGCCAACCGTCCCGCAGGCCACGCGCCGGGCACGACCGACCAGTTCGCCACGTGCATGGAAATCGGCGGAATCGCGGCGGGCCTGCTCGTGACTAGTTACGACTACCGGCCGATCAAAGTCGAGGGCAACCCGCAGCACCCGACCAACAAGGGCGCGACCGACGCCTGCATGCAGGCCAGCGTGCTTGATCTGTACGATCCGGACCGCAGCCGATCCGTGCTGCACAACGGCAAGACCTCTGATTGGACGGCGTTCACAGCGTGGGCGAAGAACGCGGGCGGCAACGGTCTAGCGGTTCTGTGTGAAGCGACCAATTCGCCCAGCATGCAGTCGATGAAACAGCGGCTGCTCAAGGCGTTTCCCAATGCGACCTGGCACGAATATGAACCGCTGAACAACGACAACGAAGTGAAGGGGTCATTGCTGGCGTTCGGCTCGCCGCATCGCGCGCATTACGCTTTCGACAAGGCTCGCACCATCGTTGCGCTGGACAGTGACTTCCTGCACTGCGGTCCGCAGTCGATCAAATGGATGCGTGAATTCGCCCAGGCCCGCAGCGCTGAAGGCGGCAAGTCCATGAACCGCCTGTACGCGTTCGAGCCAACGCCCACGATCACCGGCACCAATGCCGACCATCGCGTGGCGGTGCGCAGCGCGGACGTGGCGATCATTGCCGCACGCATTGCCGCGGCAATCGTGCCCGGCGCGGCGGATCAGTTGAGCCAGATCGCGGCGGCGAAACTCTCGTCGGCGGTTGACGCTGCGGCGCTCGACAACACGCTGCACCATCTCATTGAAGATCTTCGCGCTGCGCAGGGCGCAAGCATCGTGGTTGCCGGCCCGCGCCAGCCTGCCGAGGTGCACTACCTCGCGCATCTGATCAACGAGGCGCTCGCGAACATCGGCCAGACGGTGACCTATACGGCCCAGCCCGAGGCGATCGCCCATGTCGAATCGCTGCAGGCGCTCGCGAATCGCATGGATGCCGGCCAGGTGCAGACGCTGGTCATCATCGGCGGTAATCCGGTGTACAACGCTCCGGCCGATCTCAAGTTCGCAGACCTGCTCAAGAAAGTTCCCGCCAGCGTTCACCTCAGCGAATACGTCGATGAAACTTCATTGCTGTGCACGTGGCATGTGAACCGTGCGCATTACCTTGAAACGTGGGGCGACGGCCGGGCGTACGATGGCACCATCACGCTCGGACAACCGCTGATCGAAGCGTTGTTCCAAGGCAAGAGCGCCATTGAAGTGCTCGCGGCAATTTCCGGCGATGAATTGACCAACGGTCTCGACATCGTTCGCCGCACCATTCGTGAAATGGGCAGCGGCATGGATTTTGATGCGTTCTGGCGCAACGCGCTGCATGAAGGGTTCATCGCCGAAACGCAGAGCAAGCCGGCCAATCCGCGCGTCGCAACGCAGAACCTCGCGGCTGTGGCGTCGAAACCTCAAACGCCCGCAGGCGCGGCGGATCAACTTGAACTTGTCTTCACCGCCGCATCAACGCTGTACGACGGCCGTTTCGCCAACAACGGCTGGCTGCAGGAGCTGCCCGATCCCATGTCAAAACTGACGTGGGACAACGCGCTGCTCATGAGCCCGTCGGCGGCGAAATCGCGCGGCCTCAAGACCGGCAGCATGGTTCGCATCAACGCCAACGGTCAGCAGATTGATGCGGCAGTGATGGTGCTTCCGGGGCAGTCTTCGGGCTCGATCGCCCTTGCGTTGGGATACGGTCGCGAGTTTGCCGGCCGCGTGTGCCACGGCGCGGGGTTCAATGCGTATCGACTGCGAACCGCCGGCGCGATGGGCTATTCCGTGGGCGCGACGGTTCAGGACGCAGGCGACACATACGTTCTGGCCACCACGCAAGACCACCACGCGGCGGACACCGTCGGCGGCAAGGGAACGCAGGAGCGATTGCCGACGCTGTTCCGCGAAGCGAATCTCAAGGAATACCAGGAGCATCCTGATTTCGCGAAGCATCGCACGCACGTTGTGCATCGGCTGTCGCTGTGGGAGGAAGACCTTCCCTTCCAGAGCGAAGATGGCCGCGCCGGCCGCTATGCCTGGGCGATGTCGATCGATCTCAACGCCTGCACAGGCTGCAGCGCGTGCGTAGTCGCCTGCCAGGCTGAGAACAACATTCCCATTGTGGGCAAGGATCAGGTGAAGCGCGGCCGCGAGATGCACTGGATTCGCATCGACCGGTACTTCAAGGGCTTCAATGAAGATTCGCCTGATGGATTCGTTCACGCCCCGGTGACGTGCAACCACTGCGAGAACGCGCCGTGCGAGCAGGTGTGCCCGGTCGCCGCGACCACGCACGATCAGGACGGCCTGAACGTGATGGTGTACAACCGCTGCGTGGGCACGCGGTACTGCTCCAACAACTGCCCCTACAAGGTGCGCAAGTTCAACTATTTCGATTACCACGTGCGCGGCCCGCTGCGCGAGCAGCCAGGCATGCTGCTTCAGGTCGAGCCGGACTACTACACCAAGGGACAGGCCGCCGCCGATCCGCTCAAGCAGTTGCAGTTCAACCCTGAAGTCACCGTTCGCATGCGTGGCATCATGGAGAAGTGCACCTACTGCATCCAGCGCATCAGCAAGGCGCGAGTCGACGCCAAGAACCAATGGGTCAAGGCCAAGAATCTCGACCCCAACGCTCCGCTGGATGCGCGCGTGCCCATTGCCGACGGCGCGATCACGCCCGCGTGCGCCCAGGCGTGCCCGGCCCAGGCGATCGTCTTTGGCGACCTGAACGATCCCACTAGCCGTGTGGCGAAACTGCACAAGCACGAACGCTCGTACGAGATGCTCGAAGAACTCAACACCAAGCCGCGCACGCGATACCTCGCCAAGTTGCGCAACCCGGCGTTTGGTGAATCGTCAAGTCATTCGCATGGATGATCGCGGACTACCCGACCGTTGACCCTTGAATTTCAACACCCGTGACTGCCCTTCCCATTGACAACACCATCGACGTTCCCGGCCAGCGCGCCCCGCTGGTCCTGAACCACAAGGACTTCGCCTCGGTCACGCGCGACATCTGCCGTGTGAATGAAGCCCCCAAGCCGCCTCTGGCCTGGACTATCGCGTTCGTGATCGCTTCGGCGTGGGCGACGATCTTTGTCGTGCTGATTCTGTACCTCATCGGCACGGGCGTCGGCGTGTGGGGCAACATGCATCCGGTGATGTGGGCCTTTGACATCACCAACTTCGTGTTCTGGGTCGGCATCGGTCACGCCGGGACGTTGATTTCAGCGATCTTGTTCTTGTTCCGTCAGAAGTGGCGCACCGCCATCAACCGGTTCGCCGAGGCCATGACCATCTTCGCGGTCATCTGTGCCGGCACGTTCCCGGGCATTCACATCGGCCGCGTGTGGCTGGCGTATTGGCTGTTCCCGATTCCCAACCAGATGGACATGTGGCCGCAGTTCCGCAGCCCGCTGCTGTGGGACGTGTTCGCGGTCGGCACGTACTTCACCGTGTCGCTGCTGTTCTGGTACATGGGCATGGTTCCCGACCTGGCCACGCTGCGCGACCGGGCCAATACCAAGATCAAGGCGATCGTGTACGGCCTGTTCTCATTGGGCTGGCGGTCAAGCAACCGTCACTGGCACCGCTATGAGCGGGCGTATTTGCTGCTGGCCGCGCTGGCCACGCCTCTGGTGCTCTCGGTGCACTCGGTGGTGTCGTTCGACTTTGCGGTGTCGCAGGTGCCTGGCTGGCACACGACGATCTTCCCGCCCTACTTCGTCGCGGGCGCGATCTTCGGCGGGTTCGCCATGGTTCAGGTGCTCGCGGTTCCGGCCCGGCAGATCTGGGGACTCAAGGACTTCATCACCATGAGGCACCTTGAGAACATGAACAAGATCATCTTGCTCACGGGCATGATGGTTTCGTTCGCCTACATGATGGAGTTCTTCACCGCGTGGTATTCAGGTTCAATGTACGAACGATTCGCGTTCATCAACCGCGCGACGGGCATGTACGGCTGGTCGTGGACCATCATGGTGTTCTGCAACGTGATCTCGCCGCAGATTTTCTGGTTCAAGGCGGCCCGGCAAAGCATTCCCATCATGTTCATCGTGGCGGTGCTGGTGAACATTGGCATGTGGTTCGAGCGCTTCGTCATCATCGTGACGTCGCTGGCGCAGGACTACATGCCCAGTGCATGGGGCTATTACCGGCCGACCTGGGTTGACATCTGCATGCTCATTGGCAGTTTCGGACTGTTCCTGACGCTGTTCCTTTTGTTCATCCGCTACCTGCCCGTGGTGGCGATTGCCGAAGTCAAGGGCGTGATGCCGCAGGCCAAGCCGCATCCGGAAGAGCCCGGAACAGCAGTGCATGGCGATTACCAGGGCAGCGCGAAAGTCGAGGAGGGTCTGGCATGACCAACCCCGGAATGACCTCTGAAACAACCGCCGCACGAGATGTGCGGCGAGGAACATCCGTTCCGGCTGAGAGCGGAAAACTCTACGGCCTCATGGCCGAGTTCACCACGCCGGCAGACATTGTGCACGCCGCGGAAAAAGTGCGCGATGCAGGCTACAAGTGGTGGGATTGCCACACGCCCTTCCCGGTGCACGGCTTGGATAAGGCCATGGGCGTGCGGCCGACCATTCTTCCGGTGGCGGTGTTTTTCTGCGGCATGACCGGCACGCTGCTGGCGCTTGCCCTGCAAATCTTCACCAACTCCACCAACATCGACTTGTCTGCGATCTTCCTCGCGGGGTATCAGTTCCCCATCAGCGGCAAGCCGCCGATCAGTCTTCCGGCATTCATTCCGGTGACGTTCGAACTGACGGTGCTCCTGGCTTCATTGGGAACCGTGGGTCTGCTGCTGGTGTTCAACGGCCTGCCGCGACTGTACCACCCGTTGTTCAAGAGTCTGCGGTTCGCCCGCGCGACGGATGACCGTTTCTTCGTGGTGATTGAAGCGCGTGACCCCAAGTTCTCCCGCGCCCGCACCGAGGAGTTGTTGAAGTCATTGCATCCGGTTTCGATTGAGGTCCTTGAGTCGTGAGGTCTTGGCTTTCCCACTGTGGTGAAAAAGATGCCTAAAGCCATCATTTACGTCGGTCTGGTGCTGCTGATCCTGGCGTTGATCCCGCCGGCCTTGATCGCGCGCACTCGCGCGGTGCACAGCGACAAGCGCCGGATTCACCTGGTGCAGGACATGGACAACCAAGGCAAGTTCCGCGCCCAGGCGCCCGCGCCGCAGTTGTTCGCCGACGGCCGCGCGATGCGTCCACCGGTGGAAGGCGCTGTGGCCCGCGGCCATCTCAACGACGATGAGCATTTCAATCGCGGCGTGATTCGCAATCAGACCGGACAAGTCGCATGGGCGACGTCCTATCCCAAGCAGGTTTCGGTCACGATGGACCTCATGCGCCACGGCCAGGAGCGGTTCTCCATCTACTGCCGCCCGTGTCACGGCGATTCGGGGTACGGCGACGGCATTGTTCACAAGCGCGCCAATGAACTGATGATGACAGGCGTCAACGGAACGGTCTGGGTGCAGCCCAAGAACCTGCACGAGCAGGCCATCCGCGAACAGCCCGTGGGACAGATTTTCAACAGCATCACGCATGGCATCCGCACGATGGCCGGCTATGAATCGCAGATTCCCACCGAAGATCGCTGGGCGATCGTGGCGTACGTGAAGGCTTTGCAGCGCAGCCAGCACGCGAACGCTGAAGATGTTCCCGCGGATGAGCGGAACAACCTCGAGGTGATCCCGCTTCCTCCCTCAGCCCCCGTCACGCCCCCCACCTCGGAGGCTCAGCCGTGAAGCAGCCCGCAGTTTCCATCTCCAATCGCCGTCTGGGCGACGCCGGCCCCAAGATCATTGGTCCTGCGGGAATCATCGGCATTGGCGGCGTGGGCGCGGCCATGGCGATAGCGAAGTTCTCCAGCGTCCCGTGGGATGTATTCCTGCGATCGTATCTCATGGCGTTCACGGTCGTGCTGAGCATCTGCCTTGGCGCTTTGTTCTTCGTGATCCTGCAGCATGCGGTCAAGGCGGGGTGGAGCGTCGTGCTTCGCCGCATCGCCGAAGGAGTCGCCAGCAACCTCACCTGGATTTGGATTCTCTTCCTTCCCATTCTCATTCCCATGTTGATGGGCAAGACGCACCTGTATCACTGGATGCATCCGATCGGCGATGAAGTGCTGGAAGCCAAGGCGGCGTATTTCTTCGGCCCCAATGCGATTCACGTTGATGCGGCGACGGGCGAGAAATCGCTGAGCGCGCACTTGCCCTGGTTCTGGCTGCTTCGCGTGGTGCTGTTCTTCGGCATCTGGGCGTTCCTGGCGAAGTTCTACGTCGGCCGTTCCGTGGCGCAGGACGCCAGCGGCGACGTGAGCCTGACGCGGCGCATGGAGGCGTTCGCGCCGGCGGCGATGCTGATGTTCGGCCTTTCGCTGGCCTTCGGCTCAATGGACTTTGTGATGACGCTGGAGCCGCACTGGTTCAGCACCATGTTCCCGGTGTATTTCTTCGCCGCCAGTTGCTGCGGCTATTTCTCCGTGCAGATTCTGTTGATGAACCTGCTTCAGCGCAGCGGGCGTTTGACGTCGGAAATCACGCCCGAGCACTACCAGGACGCGGGCAAGTTGCTGTTTGCCTTCGGAGTGGTGTTCTGGGCCTACATTGCATTCAGCCAGTACATGCTGATCTGGTACGCCAACATTCCCGAGGAAACGCCGTGGTACATGGCGCGGCAGATCGGCGGGTGGGGGTGGGTCAGCCTGCTGCTGCTGTTTGGCCACTTCGTCGGCCCGTTTGTGATCTTGATTTCGCGGCATCCCAAGCGTCGCGCCGCGACGCTGGCCGGGGCGGCGGCGTGGATGCTTTTCATGCACATCGTGGACATTTTCTGGCTTGTCATGCCTAGAGTTCCATCCGCGATCCATCATGCCGCCAGTTACCGCGAACTGGCCCATGAAGTCGCGGCCAACATGGCCATCGGCCGTGGCAATCCGGGCTTCGATCCTGCCTTGGACGTGGGCTTTGGCTGGAGCCTTTATGACATCGCCTTGGTCGCAGGCATGCTGGGGCTGCTTGCGATGGGCACCTTCATGAAACTCGCCGGCGTCGCGCTGATTCCCGAACGAGACCCCCGGCTGCACGAATCGCTTGCGTTTGAAAATATCTGATGAAAGAAGGGGGTCAGTCACGACTGCCCCCGACCACTCCCCCCGATCACTCCCATGTCCGACCTTTACGAACACAATCCTGGCGATCACGAAGACCCGTTGACCGGACCGACGTGGATCATTGGCTTTCTGGGCGCGGTGTTGTTGTCGGTCATCGTGCTTGGCCTGACCGCGCTGCTCTACACGGCACAGCGCAAGGAAGACCAGATCAAGGTCATTTCGCAGAATCCCCAGGAACTCGAGCAGTTGCGCACCAGTCAGATCGCGCAGATCACCGCCGCCCCGCGCTGGGTTGAAGAATCCGTCAAGGTTGAAGGCCAGAATGAGGAACAAACCGTTCGCGCCCTGACCGTTCCGATCGATCAGGCCATGGAACTGATCGTGAAAGAGCAGCAGGCCGGCCGGTGAAAGCGAATTTGCCATCGTGAAGCGCTGGAATATCCATCCCTTGAAAGCACTGGCGTTGCTGGCTGCAGCCGCCCTGGGCGCGGCCGCTCGCGCGGATGTCCCGCTGCTGGCGGATCAGTTGCCCAAGGAACTCCAAGGCGTCGGCATCGTCGAGCGCCTGGATGAAACCGTGCCGCTCGACCTTCCCTTCAAGGATGAAAACGGCAAGGACGTGACGCTGCGCGAGTACCTCAAGGCCGGCCAGCCCATCATCCTGACCCCCGTGTATTTCAACTGCCCGATGCTGTGCAACCTCACGCTCAACGGGCTGGTGGACGGCTTGAACGAGATCGAACTTTCCGCAGGCAAGGATTTTCAGATCATCTCGTTCAGCTTCAATCCTAAGGAAGGACCGCAACTTGCCGAGGTGAAAAAGCGCGCGTACCTCACGCAGTACAAGCGCGAAACTGCCAAGGACGGCTGGCACTTCCTGACGGGCACGCAGGAGACCACCGAAGCGATGTGCAAGGCGATCGGTTTCGGCTATCGCTACGACGAAACGAGTCGCGAATACGCCCACACGCCCACGATCATGTTCCTCACACCCGAGGGCAAGTTGTCCCGTTACATGAGCAACGTGATGTTCGAGCCGCGCGACCTGAAGTTCACGCTGATCGAGGCGTCCAACGGCGCGGTCGGCTCGCCCATGGACAAGTTCCTGCTGCTGATGTGCTATCACTACGACCCGCTGCGCAACAGTTACGCCGCCAGCGCGATGAAGATCATGCGCCTGGGCGGTCTGGTGACGCTGACGCTGCTGGCAACAGGTCTGGGATTTCTATGGTGGAAGGGATCGCATCATTCTCGCGGGAGGGCTGAAGCATTGGCCGGGCAGGAGGTAAAGCAGTGAATCCGCAGGCTCCGCAATCAAACAACAAGGGCCCGATCAGCATGCTGCTGGCCGCGGTGGCGCTCGCGAGCGTGTTGACCGCGCTGGCTGCATGGGCTGCGGGCGTGCACTTCTGGTTCCCGGAGCAGGCGTCCACGGTGGCGCGCGACGTGGACTGGCTGTTCAACATGATCACGTGGATTTCGATCTTCTTCTTCGCGCTGATCGTGGTGCTGATGGTCTGGTTCGTGCTGAAGTACCGCATGCGCAACCACGAGAAGGCCACGGGAAGCGCCACGCACAACACGCCCCTGGAACTGACCTGGACGATCATCCCGCTGATCCTGGTGATTGCGATTTTCTACGCGGGCATGGAAGGGTATTTGAACATCCGCCGGGCGCCCGCCGGCGCGTACGAAGTGCACGTGACCGCGGCCCGCTGGAGTTGGACCTTCAAGCATCGCAACGGATGCAGCGAGAGCAATCATCTGTACATTCCGCTGGGACGTCCGGTGCGCATGATCATGGACTCCAGTGACGTGCTGCACGCGTTCTACATTCCCGCGTTCCGCATCAAGCAGGATATCGTGCCCGGCCGCATCACCGACCTGTGGTTCGAAGCGACCAAGCCCGGCGTCTACGACCTGTATTGCGCGGAATACTGCGGCAAGGACCACTCGCAAATGCACGCGGTGGTGGAAGTGCTGCCTGAGGAAGAATTTGAAGCGGCGCTTGCCGATTGCGCTGCGGTGTTTGACAAGGCTCGTGACGAGGACCTCGCGCGTCTGGCCGGCGAGCGGATTTTCTCCCGCTGCGCATCTTGCCACTCGCTCGACGGCAAATCCGGCACCGGTCCGACGTGGAAAGACCTCTGGCACGAAGTTGAAACCGGCAACGTGGTGTTCACCGATGGCACGACGTTGAAGGACCTGGTCGGCCCCGGCAAGCAGTTTGGATCGCCGGAAGATTACCTGCGCGATTCGATCCTCAATCCGCAGAGCAAGATCGTGATGAACTACACCGGAGCCATGCCCACGTTCAAGGGCCAGCTTCGTGAACGCGAACTCAAGGGAATCATCGAATTCATCAAGCACCTTGACCAGTTCGATGAGAAGGGCAAGCCCAAGACCCCGGCCCCGGCCTCGCCCTGATTCACGCCAGGCTCGTCGTCCATGCAGAAAGCCAGATCGTCATGACCACACTTGATCTTTCCAAACCCGTTGTTCCCGACCTTGCCAAGGGCGACAACTATCTCACTCACACTTCTGGACTGTTGTCCTGGGTGCTGACGCTCGATCACAAGCGCATCGGCGTGATGTACCTGGTCTCGGTGCTGAGCTCATTCTTCCTGGGCGGCATGGCTGCCTTGGCGGTGCGCACCGAACTGATCGCGCCCGGCCAGACGATCATGAATCAGGACCAGTACAATCAGATGTTCACCATCCATGGCGCGATCATGGTGTTCCTGGTGATCATTCCCAGCGTGCCCGCCGCGCTGGGCAACTTCGTCCTGCCCATCATGCTCGGCGCCAAGGACGTGGCGTTCCCGAGATTGAACCTGTTCAGTTATTGGCTGTGGGTCTTCGGCGCGATCTTCGCGGTGTATGCCATTACCCAGGGGCTGGACACCGGATGGACTTTTTATACGCCCTACAGCACGCGGCCTGACGCGGCCATGTCCGGCACGATCATGGCGCTGACCGGCGTGTTCATCCTCGGCTTCAGTTCCATTTTCACCGGCCTCAATTTCATCGTCACCATTCACCGCCTGCGTCCGCCGGGCATGACATGGTTCAAGATGCCGCTGTTCCTGTGGGCCTTGTACGCCACGGCCGTCATTCAGGTCATGGCCACGCCCGTGCTGGGCATCACGCTGATGCTGCTCATCGTGGAGCGAGCCTTCGGCATCGGCATCTTCAATCCGGAACTCGGCGGCGACCCGGTGCTGTACCAGCACTTCTTCTGGTTCTACAGCCATCCGGCCGTGTACATCATGATCCTGCCGGGCATGGGCATCATCAGCGAACTCATCGCCGTCCACAGCCACAAGCACATTTTCGGCTACAAGTTCATCGCGTTCAGTTCTGTGGCGATCGCGGCGTTCGGATTCCTGGTGTGGGGCCACCACATGTTCACCTCAGGCCAGTCGCCGCTGATCAACGTGGTCTTCTCCGCCATCACCTTCAGCGTGTCGATTCCCTCGGCGATCAAGGTCTTCAACTGGCTGGCGACAATGTACAAAGGCTCGATCAGCCTCAATACGCCGATGCTGTACGCCCTTGCCTTTCTCTTCATCTTCTCAATCGGTGGATTGACCGGCCTGCACCTTGGCACATTGGCGACCGATGTGCACCTGCACGACACCTATTTCGTCGTCGCGCACTTCCACTACGTGATGATGGGTTCGGCCCTGATCGCGATGATCGGCGGTTTGCACCACTGGTGGCCGAAGATGACCGGCAAGATGTACAACGAAACGCTCGGCCGCATCGGCGCGGTGCTGGTGTTCGTCGGCTTCAACATGACCTTCTTCACCCAGTTCATGCTGGGCAGCAAGGGCATGCCCCGGCGGTACTGGGACTACAGCGGTCCGGGCTGGACGCCGGAAGTCACCGCGTTGTTCCACAAGTATCACCTGGTGTCGACGCTGGGCTCCTACATCATGGCGATCGGATTCTTCCTGACCGCGGCGTACCTGATTCATTCGCTGTTCCGCGGGCGCAAGGCTCCGATGAACCCCTGGGGCGGGCGAAGTCTTGAATGGCAGTGCTCATCGCCGCCGCCGCACGACAATTTTTCGGTCACGCCTCGCGTGGGCGATTGCTACGACTTCAGCGTGGTGGAATGGGATGAAAGCCAGCAGGGCTACATCGTGCGGAATGATCTTGATCCCGCGTTGAATCCTGCCCTGCCGCAGCGCAAGGGAGGCCATTGATCCAATGACCACGATTCCCGCTCCCAAGCCGCAGGTGTCCTCGCACGATCATGCTCACGGGCATGAGGCGGGGCATGATGCGCACGGGCACGAACATCCGGCCCATCTGGCCCACCACTGGGAAAGCCTGCCACAGCAGTTTGAAGCAGGCAAACTCGGCATGTGGCTGTTTCTTGCCACGGAAGTGCTGTTGTTTGGCGGCTTGTTCTGCGCGTATGCGGTGTGGCGCGGCAATCATCCGGAACTGTTCAAGTACGGCAGCCAGTTCCTCGACACCACCATGGGCGCGACGAACACCGTCGTGCTGATTCTCAGCAGCCTGACCATGGCCTGGGGCGTCACCGCGGCGCAGCAGAACAAGCGTGGCCTGTTGATCCTGATGCTCAGCCTCACGCTCATCGGCGCGGCGACGTTCATGGTCATCAAGTACTTCGAGTACACCCACAAGTTCCACGAGGGCTGGTACCCGGGCATTCACTTCTATGACAAGCCCGGCGATCATTCCCACACGTTCGTGCAGCCCGGTCAGGCGGCCCACCACGACGCCGCCTCAGAAACTGCCGCGGCTGCGGCGCATGAGCCCACGCCTGCCGCCGGCGAACACGCCCAGGCCACGCCGGCGGAGGGAGGCTTCCAGGTCGAGACGATTTCGGTCGCTGCGAATCCCGCTGCGCTTCCCCCCGTCGATGCGCCGACGTTTCCCCAGGCGAAGACCGGACCTTTGGGTCTTGCGAAAGATCCGGAACTTGTTGAAGAGCCGTTCCAGTTCGAGCAGCGCCATCACGCGGCGCACGCGCATCCGCTGCAGGATCCCTCGCGTCCTGCCAACACGCACATGTTCTTCAACATCTACTTCATGATGACGGGTCTGCACGGCATTCACGTGCTGGTTGGCATGATCGTCATCACGTGGCTGCTGGTGCGTGCCATCAAGGGTGATTTCAGCAGCGAGTACTTCACGCCCGTCGACCTGGGCGGCTTGTACTGGCACATCGTGGACTTGATCTGGATCTTCCTCTTCCCGCTGTTTTACTTGATCTGACTTGCGCGCCGCAGGGCGCGTTTTCCGAGCGGTTCACCCATGGCACACCAACACCCCAAGCATTCAAGTGACTCGCACGGCGGCGACGACCATCATCAGGGCGTCGGCCACGTCGTTTCGCCCAAGATTCTGATTGCCACCGGCGGCGCATTGCTGGTGCTGACGGTGCTGACCGTCGCGGCGGCGAAAATCGACTTTGCGCAACTGGACCTGCACGAATTGAACATCTTCGTCGCGCTGGCCATTGCCGTCGTCAAGGCCACGCTGGTGTGCCTGTTCTTCATGCATTTGCGCTGGGACCGGCCGTTCAACGCATTCGTGCTGGTGGGCTCGCTGTCGCTGGTGGCGTTGTTCATCGGATTCGCCATGACCGACACCTCGGAATACAAGCATGAAGTGATCCCGGGTGAATCGCAGGTGATTCAGACGAAATTGGCGGACCTGTCCAAGCCTGACGCCGCCGCTGCGCCCGCCGCCGCCGCTCCGGCAACTGGCA
>CAMPIL010000047.1 GCA_946886375.1 uncultured Phycisphaerales bacterium | reverse complement strand
GTCCGGAGCCGTGGCCGAACGCCAGCACCAGGCATCCGGGAAGCACTTCCATGCTTGCTGGCTGGGACGCGGCGGCTTCAAGTCGCGTTCCGGTCAGCAGTTTCGCGGCACATTTCCGCAGGCGCGTTCGCAATTCATTCGTCGCCAGCCACGGGTGCTGCGCGAAGAGATGCGTGGGCTCGCTCGCCATATTGCCCTCGCCATCAAATCTCCAGACTGGAATCGCCAGCGCACGGCAGCGCTCGTGCAGAATGTCCTGAGATCGCATGTACGGTTGCGGGGCGGTCATCGGGGGTCACGCGGCGGCTGTTCCCGCCTCGTCCTGCTCCAATTTCAATTCGACGAACTCCGACACCTTCGAAAGCAACTCGCGCACGCTGAACGGCTTGGCGATCAGGCACTGAATATTGGTCTTGGCCAGGTCGGTTGGCGTCAGCCTGTGGCCGCGCGCGGTGAGCATGAGCAGCGGAATGTTCGTCGTCTCCAGCGTCTGTCGCATGCGCAGCGCGAGATCGTAGCCGCTCATGCGCGGCATCTGAAAATCGGTGATGACCAGGTCTGGCCGGTGCTCCAACGCCAACTGGAACGCCTCTTCCCCATCGCTGGCCACCAGCACCGTCGCGTCGGCATGCTTCAACTTCATCGACACCATGAACGTGACGTGCGGTTCATCGTCGGCGATAAGAATCGTCTTCCGAGGCATGCAGGTTTCCAATCCCCAACGGACGTGGGCGGGGCGTTTTTCGAGCCGTCATTTCCAATCATCGGTGCAAAAACGCCCCCACTTCACGTCTGCTTGAGCGCAGTCCGATAAGGCCACGGTTGAGCCGATCGGAACGACGTGAAGGCGCACGTCTTTCGGGCTGGAAATTCAGGTCATCCAGCCGATGCTGGCTTCCGCACGCGAAGCGTCATCGTGGCGCCACGACCCTGCATCGCCTGGAGAGTGCTGACGATCAGCGCGGGCACTGCAAGCGCCAGCATCCACATTGCGTCGCTCAAACGAGTGCCTGTCGCATGGCGGTTGAGGCCTTTGAGTTGCTCGTACAGCCGATCGCGCGGATAGCCCCGCTCGTTGAGCCAACTTTGGATGTGCCCAAAGACATTTTGCTCCAGCGAGTTGGTGCTTACGCGCTCGATGGTGAATCCGATCGAATGAAGCAGCCCGCTGAGCGACTTCACGCCAAAGCCGAACAAGTGCCGCGGCGGATCATGATGCAGCCACGCCTCGCGGAACCGCATCGCCTGGCGGCTTTCGGCGTTCGGCAGCGCCAGGTACAACGTCCCGCCCGGCTTCAACAGCGTCCAGATGCGCTGCAGAACCTTGTCGGGCTGGCGCACGTGCTCCAGCACGTGCCACATCGTGATCATGTCGTACTGTTGTCCGGGCAGGGGCAGCGACAGGAGATCGCCCACGTGAACCTTGATGCCGGCATTCTGCGGCACGCGTGCCGCGCTGTCGGATGTCCATTCGGTTCCTTCGGCGATGAAGCCCATGCGGCTCATGTGCAGCAGGTACCCGCCGTTGCCGCATCCCACATCCAGCACGCGGCCGCCCGGCGGCATGCATCGTGCGGACATTCGCGCCCGGCCTGCCTGAAACCATCCGACGATTGATGAAAACGGCCAGATGAATTTTCTTCGCGATGAGCCGTAATACTCAGCCGAGTAACTCGCGAGAAGTTCCGCATCATCGGGCTGGGGATGGATCGCCTGCACGCCGCAGGATTCGCATTCCACCCACGGATACTGCCTGCCATTAGAAAGGGTGAACGTGCCCAGCGATCTGGCGCATTGTGCGCCGCACCAGCATGCCCGCGCGACGGAACCCGCATGAGTTGTCGAGTTGGAGTCGCGTTGCGGTGCGGTAGTGCTCATGCGGATGGCCGCGCACGCATCAGCGTGCGCTGTCGGAGACGGCGACCGGCGTGCGATTCGCCGGCGTGCCGGGCATCGTGAAGCGGCGCGGTGCGGCCAGCCGCATCTTCGCCATGCGGAATTGCAGGGCTGTCGCCACGCAGCCGAGGCCGTACTTGATGCTGCGCCGCAGGTTGATCGAGGATGCCTCGGTGAAATACTTCGTCGGGCAAGTCACTTCCGCGATCGTGTGTCCCTGCCAGAGAATCTGCGCGAGGATCTGGTTGTCGAAGATGAAATCGTCGGAGTTCTCATCCAACGCCAGCCCTTCCAGCAGCGGTCGTGAAAACGCGCGGAAGCCTGTGTGATATTCAGAGAGTTTCGCCCCCATCACCAAGTTGCCTGTGAACGTCAGAAACCGGTTGGCGACATATTTCCAGAGCGGCATCCCGCCGGTCAGCGCGTAGCCGCCCAGAATGCGCGAGCCCAGCACGCACGGGTACAGGCCGTTGCCGATGATCGAAGCCATCGCGGGAATCAGCATGGGTGTGTACTGATAGTCCGGGTGCACCATGATGATGATGTCGGCCCCGTGTTCGAGGGCCAGGCGATAGCAGGATTTCTGGTTTCCGCCGTAGCCTCGGTTGGCGTCATGCACGTGAACAATTGTTCTGGGCAGGGTTCGCGCGATGCTGACGGTGTCGTCGCGGCTGCCGTCATCCACGAGGATCACTTCATCGACAATCCCCTGCTGCATGACCTCGCGATGGGTTTCCTGCAGGGTCTTGGCCGCGTTGTACGCGGGCATCACGACCACAACCTTCTTGTCCATGTACATGAGAGTTGAATATGGTAAGCGAATTACAGGCGGTTCGCAGTTGCTCGTCAGTCGCGCAACCCGGCCCGCTCGCCCGCGCCCAGGCTCCACCACGGCTTGTCATCGACATTAAATCCCGGTGGCATTTCCTGTTCCTGCGCCGGCAACTGCGTGTTCAGCACGTCATATTGCTGCCGCTGGCACGGATGGACCTCATACCAGACCTCGCCCTGGGTTCCCGGACCAATCATGGGATTGAACTGCCATCCGCCTTGAGTCACGCGGATGTTTCCGTTGCCGAGTTTCTCGATCGTGCACGGCTCGCCTTGGAGAATGATCTTGGCTGGCATCGCTGTATCCTACCCGCAAGCGTCACCGGACTCCGCCATCGAAGCCTGCGGCTTTCCAACTGACCAGGCCCGGTGTTCGTTCACATGATTCAACGCTGCACGCATGGCCGCTACCGCCTATGAAATCCAGATGAACGTTGAGGCCAACGGCGTGACGCTGCCCGGAACGCTGTCGCTTCCACCATCGCCGCTGGGCGTGGTCATCTTCGCCCACGGCAGCGGCAGCAGCCGGTTCAGCTCGCGCAACATCCAGGTCGCCCAATCGCTCATCCAGCGGGGCTGCGGGACGTTGCTCTTTGATCTTCTTGACCCAGCCGAAGCGGCCGATCGCCGCAATGTCTTCGATATCCGCCTGCTCGCCGACCGCATGCTTGCGGCGACCGACGCCGTGAGCGAATCCGATGAAGCGCGGAATCTTCCGATCGGCTACTTCGGCGCCAGCACCGGGGCAGCCGCGGCACTGGTGGCGGCCGCGGAGCGGCGCGGACAAATTGCCGCGGTGGTGTCGCGTGGCGGGCGTCCTGATCTCGCCGGTCCTTATCTGCCGCTGGTCACCGCCCCGACGCTGTTGCTCGTCGGATCGCTGGATGTGGAAGTGATTGAACTAAATCGACAGGCCCAGCGCATGCTTCGCTGCGAAAATCGACTGGTCATCATTGAAGGCGCAACGCACCTGTTCGAAGAGCCCGGCACGCTGGAGCAGGTCGCAAATGCAGCCGGCGAATGGTTCCGCACTCACTTTGAGGCGGCGCAAAGCCCCGCATCGCCACGGTCACCTCACGACTGACTCGGCATCGCACTGGAATAGTTCGGCGCTTCCTTGGTGATTTGGATATCGTGCGGGTGCGATTCAACCACGGTCGCGCTGCTGACGCGGACAAACCGCGCGTGCTCGCGCAATTCCTCAATCGTGCGGCAGCCGCAGTAACCCATCGCGGCGCGAAGCCCACCCACCATCTGATACACAAACTCCGAAAGCGAACCGCGATACGGCACGCGGCCTTCAACGCCCTCGGGCACGAACTTCCGCGTGTCGCCCCCAGCCGCAACACCCGCCTGGCCGTAGCGATCGGCTGAACCCGCGCCCATCGCGCCCTGGCTTCCCATGCCGCGATAGGACTTGAAGCGCCTGCCCTGATGGAGAATCAATTCACCGGGACTTTCATCGAGTCCTGCAAACAACGATCCGAGCATCACGGAAGAGGCCCCCGCGCCGATGGCCTTGGCGATATCGCCGCTCTGACGAATGCCGCCGTCGGCGATCACGGGCACATCGCGTTCTTCCGCCGCGCTCACCGCGTTCATGATCGCCGTCAATTGCGGCATTCCCACGCCGCTGACCACGCGCGTCGTGCAGATCGAACCCGGCCCAATGCCCACCTTCACCGCGTCAACGCCCGCAGCGATCAAATCCTTCGCGGCTTCTGCTGTCGCGATGTTGCCCGCGATGATGTCAATGTCGTACCGCTTGCGGATGCTCTTGACCATTTGAATGACGTTCTCGGAATGTCCGTGCGCGGTATCGACGACGATGACGTCAACTTCGGCGTCGATGAGCGCTTCCACGCGTTCCATGCCGCCATTGCCCACGCCTGTCGCCGCCCCCACGCGCAAACGACCGCGTGCGTCGCGGCAAGCGTTGGGATGCTTGCGCATGTTGTCGATGTCGCGCATCGTGATCAACCCCGCCAGCATGCCGTCGCGATTGACCAGCAGCAGTTTCTCCACCCGCGCCTGATTCAAGATGCCCTCGGCGGCCTCGAGTTTCGTCTCCGGCGGCGCGGTGACCAATGCATCCTTGGTCATCACGTCGCCAACGCGCGAGTTGGAAAAATGCGTCTGGCCGCGCTTTTCAAACCGCATGTCTCGCCGGGTGAGAATTCCCACAACTTTGCCGTGGCTTGTGCCGTCGCTCGTGACCGGAAATCCCGAAACATTCTGCTGATCCATCATCGCCTGAGCCTTGGCGACGGTGTCGTCGGGGCTGAGCGTGATGGGGTCGGTGATCACACCGTTCTCGGATCGCTTGACCTTGGCAACTTCGCGGGCCTGCACCTCGGGCGGCATGTTCTTGTGGACGATCCCGATGCCGCCCTCCTGTGCCAACGCGATGGCCAGCGTGGCCTCGGTCACCGTGTCCATGGGGGCCGAGATCAGCGGAATGTTGAGCCTGATGTTGCGCGTCAGCCGCGTGGACGTATCGGCCTGATCCGGCGTAATTGCGCTAAATTCGGGAATCAGCAGGACGTCATCAAAGGTGATGCCGTCAGCAATGATTTTTGGGGGGTGCTCCATTAGGCAATGATCGCAAACGCGCTTCGGACTGTCAACTGCGGCAGGGTTGTCTCTCGCTTGCTTTAACCGGGTAATCGGCGTGTTTTGACGCGCCGAATAGTCACCTGTTCGTATGGGGGTTGCGCGAACGGGGCACTATCCTTTTACCGGGGATCGAGTTTTTACAACAAGCAACGAGGCCACGGCCATGATGGTTCAACATACGCCGGGCGACCGCAACGAGCACAGTGCGATGCGCAACATCATTGCGATCGGCGGCTTGGCGGGAAGCACTCAAGCGTTGCGCGATCTCTTTTCCAACTTGCCGGCGGAATTGCCCGCGATTCTCCTGGTCGCCACGCACTTTCCCGGGTCTGATTACGATCACCTGCCCAGCGTGCTCAGACGTTCCGGCTCGTTCCCCGTCAAGACGGCTGAGGACGGCGAGCCCATCAGGCTGGGTCAGGCGTATGTGGCGGTCGCGGACCGGCACTTGCTCGTAAGGAACGGGCGCGTGCGCCTGGTGCGCGGGCCGACTGAGAACCGATTCCGGCCGGCGATCGACCCACTGTTCCGCTCGGTCGCGGTGGAGTTTGGTCCTCGCGCGGTGGGAATTGTGCTGTCCGGAGCGCTGAACGACGGCACATCGGGCCTGCGTGCCATCAAGCGTTGCGGCGGGGTGGCGATCGTGCAGGACCCCGACGATGCGCTCCATCCAAGCATGCCCAGAAGCGCACAGCGCCACGTCAACTTCGATCACATCCTGCCGGCACGCGCTATCGGATCGATTCTGGCGGAATTGTCCGAGCAGGAGGTCAATTTACAGGCGGCGCCCCCGGTGCCGCAGGACATCAAAATCGAACTCGCCATGACGGAGCAAACCATGAACGGCATTGAGGGGAACAAGGAGTTGGGGCGGGGCACTATGTTTACCTGCCCGGATTGCGGTGGCGTGCTCTCGGAAATCGAGCACGATGACCTTCAGCGGTACCGCTGCCATGTCGGCCACAGTTACACGGCCGAGGCGATGATGATCAGCCAATCCGAGTCTCTTGAGCATTCGCTGTGGGCCGCCATCGCCGCATTGCAGCAGCGCGCCAAGTTGTGTGAATCGCTGCTGGAGAGAGCCCGCGCCTCAAAACTCACCCACACGATTCGCGATTTGGAGCGGCAGATCCGCGAGAGTTACAAACACGCGGCGGTCCTTCGCCGGATGGTTCTGCGCGGCCAGGAATTCAGTCACAATCAAGAGCCGTCAGTGCGGACAAGCCGGCAATTTGAGCCTTCAGATGCTCCGTCACCCTAGCGCGTGCGGCCGGCGGGCTGCGATGCAAAGACCTGCGCCATTATGCGCTGAAGTTCCTCAATGGTGAACGGCTTCTGCATGTTTGCGCTGCCGCGGTAACCTTCGGCGAGGTAGTTGCTGTCGTATCCCGTCATGAAGATGTAGGGAATGCCGCGCTCCTGCAACTCCTCGGCGATGGGGTAGCCGGTGTCGGCGCCGAGGTTCACATCCAGCAGCACGCCATCCAAGTGACTGGTGTTGCGGATGATGTCCAAGGCTTGATCAACGCGCGCCACCGGGCCCAGCGGGTTGCAGCCCAGAGATTGAATCATGTGGGCGACTTCATCTGCAACCAGCAGGACATCTTCGACGATGAGCACGTTCAAGCCGCTGAGTGGATTCGTCATGAAGTTGGCTCCTGTTGCGCGTCGGGTCGAATTTCGTCGCTCAATGGTAAGCGCAGTTCGCAATGGACACCATAGGGACGATATTCAATGGATGCGGTCCCACCAAGTTCATAATCGGCGGCTCGCTTGATGAACTGGGTTCCAAACCCAGGCGGTCCGACGGATTCGACGTGAGGACCGTCCAATTCCTGCCACTGGATGACCAACGCGGAGGAGTCGTTGCCGGCTTTGGATGGCTCCTGAATGCGCCAGGCAAGTTCCACCCGTCCTTTATCAGAGGAAAGTGCGCCGTATTTCACCGCATTGGTTGCAAGTTCATGAATCACCATCATGAGCGCCATCGCTGATTTGGGCGCGATGACCACTTTGGGCCCGCTGAACCTCAGCGCGGCGGGCCGATCGGCCGTGTGCGGGGCCAGCGCGGTGCGCACGATCGTTTGCAGATCAGTCCCCTCCCAGCGCGATTCGGTCATCAGCATGTGGCCCCGGCTGAGCGCCTGGATGCGCTGCTCAAATATCTTTCCGAAATCGTCTAATGAAGTGGCGCGGCGAAGCGTCTGAGCCGCGAGCGTCGCCACCATCGCCAGCGAATTCTTCACGCGATGGTCCAACTCCGCAATGAGCATCCGCAGATGGTCTTCATCGCGCTTCCGTCGTGAGATGTTGGTGAAGGTGATCACGATTCCGCCGATGTCCAAATCTTCGCGGATATAAGGAAGGATGCGGCGCAGGTACCACTCCCCGCCGCTGAGCACTTCGTGTTCCATCACGCGGCGATCCTGAATCACCCGGCGGGCCGATTCAATCATGTCCTGCCCCAGCACCTGCTGGGCGAAGTCGGTGATGGGACGCCCCATGTCCGGAGGCAGCAGGTTCAGAAGTTTGCGCACCGCAGGAGTGAACTGCATGATGCGGAAATCCATGTCGAGGAAGATGGTGGCGATTTCCGTCGAGGACAGCAGGTTGGACAGATCGTCGTTGGCCTTCTCCAGTTCATCGAGTTTGTGCTGCACCTGGTGGTTCGCCGTCACGAGTTCTTCGTTGAGCGATTGCAGTTCCTCCTTGTAGGTTTCCAGTTCCTCGTTGGTGGACTGGAGTTCCTCATTCATCGACATCAATTCCTCGTTGCTGGCGCGATAATCCTCCTTGGAATGATCCAGCCGCTGCATCGTGGCGTTGAGTTCATCGCGCGCGACGTCTCGCTCCGTGCGGAGCCGCTCCATCGCCGCCTGCGACTGCTCATCGGTCGCGGGAGTGCCGGGCTCTGCGCTGCCGGTCTTGGCATCCTCGAACGCGATCAGCAGCCTTCCATCGGAACCTTCGCTGGCCAGCAGCGGCGTGACGACAAAGCGCACGGGCACAAAGTCGCGTCCTCGGCGGACCTTCGCATCATCGACGGCCACCGGGCCATCGGACTGCCGGGCTTGCAGCACCGCGCCATGCAACTTCGGTCCCAGACCTTCGCGAGCAATGGAAAAGATGTCCTTCGTGGAAAGACCTATCGGCTGGACCAGATAGTCGTGAGTCGCGCCGGAGTAATACAGCAACTCGCCATCGCGATCGATGAGCACGCACGCCGGCGCGTAGCGCGACACCAGAATCTGGCGTGCCCAGTCCGCAAAGCGCTGCGGGGGCGGTGCGCCGTCGAAGGTGCGGGAGACGGGTACAACCCGCGAGGCGCCTTCCACCGGCGGGTGGTGGGCACGGGCTTCGAGTTGGTGCTGCCTCCGCCGCCTCATGCTGATGATCGGAATGCTGAACTCGTGAACGTGCCCGCCAACGCGCCGGTAAATCCGCCACTTCTGCGAAATCGTCTGGAACAGATCGTGCTGCCGCCCGACCGTTTCCGCCGACCCAAGGAACAGGTACCCGCCTGGACGCAAGGCAAAATGGCAAAGCGAGAGAACGTCCCGATGATACTCAGGAAGCAAGTAGATCAGCAGGTTGCGGCAGCAAATCAGGTCAAGTTTGGAGAACGGCGGATCCGCCAGAATATTCTGCTGGGCAAACACAATTTGCTCGCGCAGGTTGGCCGCAATGCGCAACCGGTGATCGCCATCAATGATGGAAAAGTACTTTTTGAGGAACTCCGCAGGCACTTCGGACGCGATGGATTCCGGGTACGTGCCGGAACGTGCCCGTTCCAGTGCGGCGGGATCGACGTCCGTGCCGAAGACCTGCAGCGCGCACTCGCTGCGCACGCGCCGCATTTCATCGTTGATCAGCATGGCGACGGTGTAGGCCTCTTCGCCGGTCGAACAGCCCGGCACCCACACGCGGATTTGCCGGCTCTCCTTGCTGCACGTGCTGACAATCGACGGAATCACCTCCTCGGCCAGCGCTTTCCACGATTCCGGCTCGCGGAAGAAACTGGTCACGCCGATGAACAGGTCGTGGAACAACTCGTCGACCTCCGAGACGTTCTGCGCCAGCAGCCGAACGTAGTCATCGATGTCCTGAATGTGGTTGATGCTCATGCGGCGGTAAATTCGCCGCGTCAGCGTGCCGGTCTTGTACGCGCGAAAGTCGTATTCCTTGTGCTCGCGAAGCAGTTCCAGCACCCGGTTGATTCCCTGCTCGTGCGCTTCGGGATCTTTGGGGAGCGGCTTCTCGCGCACATAGGGATGCTGCACGTACGCCATCAACTCGCGCGGCATTTCGCCAACCGACAGGATGTAATCCACCAGCCCGGTCGCAATGGCGCTGCGCGGCATGCCGTCGTGATCGGCCTCTTCGGGGTCCTGCACCATCACAATGCCGCCCGCAGCCTTGATTTCCTTCAAGCCCAGCGTGCCGTCGGTCCCCGTCCCGCTCAGGATGATTCCCACGCTGCGCTCGCGACATTCATTTGCCATGGATTGGAAGAATGCGTCGATCGGCATGCGCCGGCCGCGCTCTGCCACAGGAGATTCCGTATGCAGCCGGCCATCGCTGATGGTCAAGGTTGAGTTCGGCGAAATGACATACACCCGGTTGGGCTTGATCGCCGGCGCGTCCGTCACCTCGGCGACCTTCACGCTGGACAGACGGCCGAGCAACTCCGCCAGCATGCTGTGGCGGGTGGGATCCAGGTGCTGCACAACAACGTACGCGTTACCACTGTTTTCGGGGACGGCGCGGAAGAACTGGCTCAGCGCCTCGACTCCCCCCGCCGACGAGCCGATGCCGACCACCGGACACAATGACTTCTCGCGCACTTCCGGGTTCATCAAAGCCAGTCCTTTCCGCTTCCCAGGGGCTGTAAAGCCCCCCGGCTTGATGCTCCAACGACTCTAAAGGAAAAGTATAGGTGAACTCTTGCGGTACGCGCGCTTTCCCTGCGGGGTCGTGCGAACTTCTCATGCAGGATCGGGACCTTGGCATTCTGTCCGAGCGAGTCTCAGGCGGGCGGCAAACCCGCTCGACTCTCAAGTCGCGTATTTCGCCCATTGGCCGCGTCTGCTACAGTAGATTGGTTTGAACCAGGGCAACAGCCCGAGCCTGAGAAACGAAAAGACGTAGAGGCCGCATAGGCAGCGGCCGCGTCAGGAGCCTGGATTGTGACGACAACGCACGTGTTCACAGAAGATGACATCGCAGCGCCAGTGCACCACGACAAGGGCACCGCACCCGGCGAAGGCATGAAGGCGTTTCGCAAGTACCTGGAAGCGGCGATTCGGCACGAAGCCTCGGACCTCATCGTCAAAGTCGATCTCCCGCCGCGCATCCGCGTTCGCGGCTCGCTGAAAAGTCTGCAGACCGACATCTGCACGCCAGACCTCATGTTTCAGATCGCCCGCGACGTGCTGGACAACCGGCAGTATGACATCTTCCGCAAGCACGGCCAGTTCGACTTCGCATACGACTACGACGAAGACAACCGCTTCCGCGTCAACCTGTTCATGGCGCGCGGCAAGCCCTCGCTGGCCTGCCGGTTGATCACCTCCAACATCAAGACGTTCGAGAGCCTTTACCTGCCGCAGATTCTCGGCGACATCGCCATGAGCGCGCAGGGATTGATCCTGTTCGCAGGCGTGACCGGTTCAGGCAAGAGCACTTCGATCGCGTCGATGCTCCAGTACATCAACGAGCGCAAGCGCGTTCACATCGTCACGATCGAAGACCCCATCGAGTACATCTTCAAGGACGCCAAGGCGACCATCAACCAGCGCGAAGTGGGCATTGACTGCCTGAACTTCAACGAAGCGCTTCGCGCCCTGGTGCGAGAGAACCCCGACGTGGTGCTGGTGGGTGAGATGCGCGACCACGAGACCTTTGAAGCCGCCATTCGCGCCGCCGAAACCGGCCACCTGGTGTTCGGAACGATTCACGCCTCCAGCGCGTGGCAGACCTTCGGCCGCATTTATGACCTGTTCATGGAAAGCGAGCGCGACCAGATTCGCAAACTGCTGGCGTACAACCTGCGAGGCATCGTTTATCAGAAACTGCTGCCCACGCTGCACGAAAACATCGTCCGCATTCCCGCCATCGAAATCCTCCTCAACACCCCCATCGTGCAGAAGTTCATCCTGGAAGCGCGCGAGGGCGAACTGCTGGAAATCATCAAGAAGAGCCATGAGGAAGGCATGATCGACTTCACCTCGTCGCTTGTGCAACTGGTGGAGACGGAATACATTCACCATCGTGTGGCCCTGGAAGCGACGCCCAAGCCCGAGGAACTCAAGATGCGGCTGA
This sequence comes from uncultured Phycisphaerales bacterium, assembly GCA_946886375.1. Next base: position 2,958 of record CAMPIL010000047.1, on the reverse strand, counting down.
AGGGAATTACGTGAAAGTTGCAAGGCACGAGGTCAGACTGACGCCCGACCGCCGCCGCGAGCACGCCGCATTCGCCATGCAAGGCTACGGCAGCGATTGCCCATCCATCCGCCGCACATCGTCACATGTTCACTGAGCACGTTCTCGCCCAACAAGCCGTCTCCGCTTTCCTCCTGAGTTGGTGGAAGGCCCTGCTCATCCTGCTTCCAATGGGTGCGTGGGCCTGGCTGGTGTCGTCCAAACTCGACAAAGACGCTCGCTACCTGCACCTGAACCACAAAATGTGGAACGGCGTGCATATGGGCGCAGGCGTCGTCGCTCTGGCGGCGATGCTCTTCATCCCAATCTTCTGGATCAGTTGGCCCGTCGGCATGCTGATTCTGATTGGGCCGGTGCTGGCGTACTGGTACATCCGCGATCAGAAACTGCCCGAGGAGCGCAGGTTCAGACTCACCGGCGAGGGAATCTCCGCCAAGATCAGCGCCCGCCGTCAGGCCAAGGCCGCCAAGCAGGCGCTGCTCCAATTCACCGATTCCAAGGGCAAGACCCGCGCCACGCCGCTCAAGGAAGATCCGCTCTACGCCGTGCACATTCAGGCCGAGGACGTGATCGGCCCCGCGCTTGCGGCCCGCGCATCGCGCGTTGAAGTGGTCGCAGGCCCCAGTGGCGGCACGATCGAGCAGCGCATCGATGGCATCCGCTACAAGCGCGAAACCATTCCCGCTGACGCGGCGATGAAGACCATCGACTACCTCAAGGACATTGCCGGCTTGGACCTGAACGATCGTCGCCGCCGCCAGCAGGGCGAATTCAAGGTGCGCGGACCCGAGGGCGAGTCGGAGATTACGATGATCACCGCAGGCTCTTCCAACGGTCAAAGTCTCCGCATCGACTTCGAGCGCGCCAAGCGGCTGCACAAGCCGATCGACGGCCTGGGGCTGCTCGCCCAGCAACTTGAGCAATTGCGCTCCTTCGAGCCGATGCACGAACGTCACGGCATCATCCTGATTGGCGCGCCGCCGGGCCACGGCCTCACCACCACCGCGTACAGTCTTCTGGCGCGGCATGACGCCTACACGTCAAACGTCAAAAGCCTTGAGCATGAAATTCAGGTGCATCTGCTGGGCGTCGATCAGGTGCAGTGGGCCAACAACCCCGACATCGATTACGCCACTAATCTCCAGTCGATCTTGCGGCGTGATCCGGACATCGTGCTCACCAGCGAAATCAAGGATTCCGAAACTGCCCGCGTCATCATTGAGCCGGGCATGAAGGGTCCGCTGATCTACGTGCAGCAGCCGCTGCCCACCATCAGCGATCAGATTCGCGATTGGGTGAAGAAAGTCGGCGACGTGAAGGAGGCGGTGAAGTCGCTTCGCGCAGTCACCAACCAGCGCCTGTTGCGCAGCCTGTGCCCCAACTGCCGCCAGGCCTACCAGCCCACGCCCGAGCAAATCAAGAAACTGAACCTGCCCGCAAAGAAGGTCTCGCAGTTGTATCGCGCCAGCGGCAAGGTGCAGGTGAAGAACCGCATCGAAGACTGCAAGGTCTGCGGCGGCTCTGGATATCTCGGCCAGACCGGCGCGTTTGAAGTCATGATCGTTGACGATGACTGCCGCAAATTGCTCGGAGCCGGCGATTTGAAGGCCGCCCTCGCGCATGCGCGGCGCAACAACATGTACTACATCCAGGAATCGGCGCTGAGCAAGGTGATCAGCGGCGAGACGGACATCGATGAAGTGGTGCGCGTCACATCGCCCGCGGCCCCCAAGGCCGCCACGCCCAAGACCGGACCTGTCGCCGCCACGCCGCAGACGCCTGCACGCAAATAGTTCGTTCCATACGACGGGTGCCCCGCCATGCTCATCTTCTTCAATATCATCATCATCGCGTTGGTGCTGTTGATCGCCTATTGGTGGGCCAACCAGGGATTGTTCAGCGCGATTCTGCATCTGGTCTGCGTGATCGTCGCCGGCGCGGTCGCCTTGGCGGTGTGGGAGCCGCTGACCACCGGTCTGCTGCTGCGCGGCAACATGTTCGATGACTACGCGTGGGGCGTTTCACTCATCGTGGTCTTCGCGCTCATGCTGGCGATTCTGCGCGTGAGCATGGACAAGCTGGTGCCCGGCAACGTGGACATGCCCCGCTGGGCCAACCTCACCTTCGGGTTTCCCGTCGGCGCGCTCGCCGGAATCATCACCATCGGCATCTTCATGATCGGCGCGGGGTTCATTCAATCGACCAAGGCGATCATGGATTTCCAGGGCTACGCCCGCGCCAGCCGCGGCGCCAAGATCGAAGAAGTCAACACACTCTGGGCGCCCGTGCACCAATGGACTTCCAAGTTCTACAGCCTGCTCAGCGTCGGCGCGTTGTATCCCACCTTCAACAACACGCCGCTGCGCCAACTCAACCCCGACCTTCATTTCCAGTCCGCATCGCTGGTGCGCGATTCCGCGCTCAACGGCCGGGGCAAATTGTCGCTGCGGCCGGCCGATGCTCACGTTGGACCAGTCCTCTACGACCCGTCCAGCGGCAAGTACCTGGTGAGCGTGCGATTTGAAGCCGGCGCCCGCGATTTCGGCGAACAACTCACGCTCTCCAGCGCGCAGGTTCGCCTGATCGGCTCGGCCTCAGGCTCCAGCGAGCCGAAGGTCATTCATCCAGACCAATGGACGCAGTACGACGGCCCGCATCGCTTCGACGATCTCTCGCACTACGTCACCAGCCAGCCTGGCCAGTCCCAGGCCAACGTGGTGTTCGAGTTCCCGGCCCGCGAGTTGAACAACATCGCGCCCAAGTTCATTCAGATTCGCAACACCCGCTACGAGTTGAAGCCGCCCACCACCGTCGCGAGCTCTAAAGAAGCCCGCAGCGTGGCTTCCTCAGAACGCATTTCCATTGATGCCTCAGCCCAGAACATTCAAGACGCGATCCAGCAGGCATTTGACATCCGGC